>JAEZQS010000146.1 GCA_023412995.1 Pseudomonadota bacterium | reverse complement strand
GCTCCTACGAAAAGCTTGCCGTCGTAGGAGCGCTGCAAGCGCGACCGCGCGCATGCAATGGCATCAGTACAGATCCACCGGATCCACGTCGATCGACCAGCGCAGCCGGCGGGCGCCGGGTAGCGCGCGCACGCTTGCGAGCCACGGCGGCAGGAAGGCCTGCAGCACGGATCGTTCACCCGCTTCGGCCAGCAGCTGGCCGCGGAAGGCGCCGGCGCGGCGCGGCATCGGCGCCGGCAGCGGACCGTGCAGGGTGATGCCGGCGGCGTCCGCGCCCGCCTTTGCGGCGGCAGCGAGGAAGGCGTCGAGTTGCGCCTCGTCGGGTGATTCGGCGCGCAGCAGCGCCCAGTGCGCGAAGGGTGGCAGCGAGGCGGCGCGGCGCTCGTGCAGCAGTTGCGCGGCGAGCGCGGGATAGCCCCCGCGCAGCAGGGTATGCAGCAGCGGATGGCCCGGAGCGTGGGTCTGCAGGATGACGGTACCGGGGCGCTCGGCGCGACCGGCGCGACCAGCCACCTGCACCACCAGCTGCCCAAGCCGCTCGCTGGCGCGGAAATCGATGCCGTACAGGCCCTCGTCGACGCCCGCCACCACCACCAGCGTCAGGTGCGGCAGGTCGTGGCCCTTGGCCAGCATCTGGGTGCCGACCAGCAGGCGCGGACCGGGTCCGGCCAGGCTGCCCAGCAGCGCATCGCGCATGCGCCGGCCGCGCGTGGTGTCGCGATCGACGCGCACGACCGGAATGCCCGGGAACCGCTCCGACAGCGCATCCTCGAGGCGCTCGGTGCCTTCGCCAATCGGGTGCAGCGCGGGCGCACCGCAGGAAGGACACCCCACCGGCACGGCCTGGCCGAATCCGCAGTGGTGGCACAGCAGGCGCGCGGCGCCGCGATGGAGGGTGAGCGCGCGGTCGCAGTGCGGGCATTGCGCGCTCCAGCCGCAGTCGTGGCACATCAGCACGGGCGACCAGCCGCGCCGGTTGCGGAACACCAGCGCCTGCTCGCCGCGCGCGAGGCAGTCGCCGATCGCCTGCAACGCCGCGGGCGCGAGGCCGTGCCGCAGGCGCTGCTGGCGCAGGTCCAGCACCTCCAGTCGCGGCGGAACCGCCACGCCGGCACGGTGCGCCAGGCGCAGGCCCCGGTAGCGACCGGCGGCGAGGTTGGCGAGGCTTTCCAGCGAGGGCGTCGCCGAGCCCAGCACGACCGGCACGCCGAGCGCCCTGGCCCGCACCAGCGCGAGGTCGCGGGCGTGGTAGCGGAAGCCTTCCTGCTGCTTGTAGGAGGCGTCGTGTTCCTCGTCGACCACCAGCAGGCCGGCGCGTGGCAGCGGCACGAAGATCGCCGAACGCGTACCGAGCACCACCTCCGCCTCGCCGCGCGCGGCGGCGAGCCACGCCCGCGCGCGTTCGGATTCGCCCAGGCCGGAATGGAGCGCCGCCACCTCCACCCCGAGGCGTTCGCGGAAGCGCGCGAGCGCCTGTGGCGTCAGCGCGATCTCGGGCACCAGCACCAGCGCCTGGCGGCCATTCGCCAGGCAGTCGCGGATGGCCTCGAGATACACCTCGGTCTTTCCGCTGCCGGTGACGCCATCGAGCAGGAAAGGCGCGAACTGCCCACGTGCCGCGATGATCGCCCGGACCGCGGCGTCCTGTTCCGGATTGAGCGGAGGGCCCGGCACCGGCGTGGCGGCGACCGGCTGCGCCAGCTGCACGCGCTCGATCCAGCCGCGCGACAGCGCGGTGCGGATGGCTGCGGCGCCGGCCAGGGGGTCGCGCGGCGGGAGGACAGCGGCGCGCCGGCCAGTCCCTCCAGCAGGTCCGACAGCCGCGTCCCGCGCCGGCGTGATGGCTCGGCCAGCACCGCCCGTCCGGCCCCCGTCAGCGACAGCGCGGCCGTTCCCAGCGCCGGCAATGGCGCCGGCGTGCGCAGCGCGACCGGCAAGGCGGCGCCGAGCACTTCGCCCAGCGGGTACTGCCAATAGCGCGCCGCCCAGGCGAGCGACGCGAGGATCTCGGCGTCGAGCAGCGGCGCCGCGTCGAGCACCGCCCGCAGGGACTTCAGTGGCTGAGCCGGCGCCTCGCCAAGTGGTGACGCATCGACCACGATGCCGACCAGTTCGCGTCGTCCGAACGGCACCAGCACGCGGCAGCCGGGCGCCGGCAGGGGAATCGCGGGGTCCGCCGAGTAGTCGAACTGGGTCGGCACCGGCACGGGCAGCGCGACGCGTACGCGCGTGTTCACCGCGGGCCCGCCCAGGGACGCGCGGCCTGGGTGCCGGCGCAGGAAATCTCGTACGGAGCTTGCAGCCGCTTTCTCACGATATTTTCAGGAACGAGTGGTAACCCACTACCGTTGTAGGCAAATTTTTCTTATCCACAACACCTGTGGATAACCATGTGCATGACCCCTGCCCGAAGCGCCTCCGGGGCGTACCGGTCGCCGCCCCGCTTGTGTTGGCGAATATTTAATCAGACTGTAATCACTTGTGTATTCAAAGGCTTGCAGCAGCCATTCGGGCCGCTGCCGGGCGCACTCCGTGCACCTGCAGCAAACCGGCGGCGGGCCGTCCCGCTGTGCACAACCGCTTGACAGGGCGCTTTGGATGGTCCTGTCCGCGGTCGCGCCGGAGGACGGGCGCGGAGGGCCGGCAGGGCGGTCGTTGGACCGCGGAAAGCCGCCGCGGGGACGCGCCTCACGCCAGGGTGAGACTGGCCAGGACGGCGCCGGCCAGGCCGAACGAGATCATGACCAGGTAGCAGACGCCCACCACGCCGTACTTGAAGGTCGTCATCAGCCAGCCCTGTCTGTACACGCGCTTCTGCATCAGGAAAAGGTACACCGGCATCCAGACCCAGATGGCAGCCGCGACCAGGTTGAAGGCGGTCGCGGCGCTGGCCGTGCGCGCTTCCACCCAGCCGCGCAGCCACGACACCAGCACCACCAGCAGGAGCGAGAGGAAGATGAAGGCGTGGCTGTGCAGCGCCACCATCAGGTGCTCCATGTAGAGGCGCCGCTTGAACAGGTACACGACCTTCAGCAGCACGGCGAATAGCGGCATCAGCACGAACAGCGTCTGCGGCAGCACCGAGAACAGGCCGGCAACGAAATGGGCCGGGTCGCGGCGTGCCGCCTTCAGGTTGGCGGTGGCGCGTGCTGCGGTGTCGTTGAGCCACTGGTTGGCGAACCCCGGCAGCCAGCCCACGTGCAGCGGGTGCTTCACCGGATCCCAGCGCTCGCCGTTGATGCTGAGGCCGAAGTCGTCGGCCGGGTCGGGCGGCGGGTCACGGCCGGCCGCGATCGCCGCGTCGCGCTTGTGCAGGTAGGCGAGGCGGCGGTCCGCCTGCTTGCGGATGGCTTCGGCGGATCGCTCGAGCTGGCGCCGGCCGGAACCGCTGGCGCCGGCGGCGGCGAGCGCCGTTTCCAGGCCCTTGAGCGTGGTATCGCGGCGCTGCTCGACCTCGGCCACCGTCTGCGCCGAATCCATCGCCATGCTGTTGCCGGCGAGTTCGAGGTTGACGTCGTGCATGTCGATGCGCGACTGGATCGCGAAGAAGGCGATCACGCAGAGGAAGAAGAACAGGCGGAACGGCGTGACGTAGCGCGTGCGGCGGCCGGCGAAGTACTCGCAGGTGAGGAAGCCGGGCCGGAAGTACAGCGGCACGATGCTGCGGAAGATGCGCGAGTCGACGTTGAAGATGGTGTCGAGCACATCCGACATCACGCTCGCGAGGTGGCGGATCATGCCCTTCTCGGGCTGGCCGCAGGCAAAGCAGAAGGGCCCCTTGAGCGGCGCGCCGCAGTTGCCGCAGCGCCGTTCCTCGCCGACCGCGGCGCCCGCACGGGCGGCCGCCGCGGGCG
>JAEZQS010000060.1 GCA_023412995.1 Pseudomonadota bacterium | reverse complement strand
CGACCTGGTCGACGGGCCGTTCCGCATCGCCAGCGACGGCATGGCGCCGCCTGCGCATCCGGTGGTGAAGCCGCGCGTGGGCATCTCGCGCGCGGTCGATGCGCCGTGGCGCTGGTACGTCGCCGGCAACCCGCACGTCTCGCGCCGCTGACCGGCGCGCCCGCGGCCCGTGACAGGCGCCGCGGTTCCGGCCAGCATAGCGGCCACCCGGCACTGGCGAGGCGACGATGGACCGCTACGAACGCATCCTCACCCTGCACCGCACGCTGAAGGCGTCGCGCTACCCGGTGCCATTCGCCCGCCTCAAGGACGAACTGGGCTGCTCGCGCGCGACGCTCTACCGCGACATCGCCTTCCTGCGCGATGCGCTGGGCGCGCCGATCGAGAGCGGCGATGGCGAGGAGGCGGCCATCCGCTACGCCGAGCGCGAGGCGGAGCGCTTCGAACTGCCGGGCCTGTGGCTGACCAGCGACGAGCTGGCCGCGCTGCTCGCCCTCAACGAGCTGCTCGGGCGTTCCGACCCCGGCGTGCTCGCCGGTGCGCTGGCACCCTTCCGAGCGCGCATCGAGCGCCTGCTGTCCGACCACGCCAGCGGCCGCGGGCTGCCGATCGACCGCATCCGCGTGCTCTCGAGCGGCTCGCGCCGGCTCGACCAGGCCGCGTTCCGCACCGTGGCGAGCGCCACCCTGCAGCGCGAGCGCCTGTCCTTCCGCTACCGGGCGCGTTCCACCGATGCGCAGACCGAGCGCGTGGTTTCGCCGCAACGCCTCACCCACTACCGGGACAACTGGTACCTGGATGCCTGGGACCACAGCCGCGACGCCCTGCGCAGTTTCGCCCTCGACCGCATCCGCGCGCCGGAGTCCACCGGCGAGGAAGCGCTCGACCGCGACAGCGCCGAACTCGATGCGCACCTGGCTTCCAGCTACGGCATCTTTTCCGGCACGCCGAAGGCGTGGGCCACCATCCGCTTTTCCGAACACGCCGCGCGCTGGGTCGCCGACGAGCACTGGCACTCGCAGCAGCAGGGCACCCGGCTGCCAGACGGCCGCTACGAACTGAAGCTGCCGTACTCCAATTCGCGCGAGCTGCTGATGGACGTGATGAAGTACGGCCCCGACGCGGAAGTCGTCGCGCCGGTGCCGCTGCGCGAGGAAATGAAGATCCTGCTGCAGCTGGCGCTCGGCGCTTACCAGGGCGCCCCGCAGTGACGGCGACGCCGCGCCCCCCTTTACCGGACGGACCGCTGGAGGTTTCGCTGGTTCTGGGCGCCGGCGGCGCGCGCGGCTATGCGCACATCGGCGTGATCGAGGAACTCGCCGCCAACGGCATCCGCGTGCGCTCGATCGCCGGCAGCTCGATGGGCGCGCTGATCGGGGGCATCCATGCCGCCGGCAAGCTGGATGCCTATCGCGACTGGGTGGTCCCCCTGCAGCGGTTCGACGTGTTGCGCCTGCTGGACTGGACCCTGTCCGGCGGCGGCTTCATCAAGGGCGAGCGCATCGTCGGCGTGCTGCGCGACCTGATCGGCGACATCGCCATCGAGGAGCTGCCGGTTCCCTACACGGCGGTGGCGGTCGACCTCGATGCGCAGCGCGAGGTGTGGTTCTCGCGCGGATCGCTGTTCGATGCGATCCGCGCCTCGATCGCGATTCCGACCGTGTTCCGGCCCTTCCCCTACGAGGGTCGGCTGCTGGTCGACGGGGGCCTGCTGAATCCCCTGCCGGTTTCGGCGACGTTGCGCGACCTCACCGCCGCCACCATCGCGGTGGACGTCAACGGGCCGGCCGAGCCGCAGGGGCTGGCGATGTCCGTCGATGCAGGTGCCCGTGGCGCCGACCACGGTGCCGCCGGCGAGGCGACGCCGGAAATGCTGCCCGGCGAGGGAAAGCAGCCGCCCGCCGAACTCGCGCTCGCGGGATACCGCGAGCGCATCGTCGGGTTCGTCGATTCGCTGATTCCGAAACACGCGGGCGGGCAATCCGGCGAGCCTGCTCCCCAGGATCCCGGGGTGTTCGAGCTTTTCTCGCGTTCGATGGACCTGGTGCAGGCGACGATCACGCGCCTCAAGATCGCGGCGCAGCCGCCCGACCTGCTGATCACCATCCCGCGCAACGCCTGCGCGTTCTACGAGTTCCACCGCGCGGCGGAACTGATCGAACTGGGCCGCGTGCGCACGCGCGAGGCACTGGCGCGCTGGGCGCCGCCGGCACGTGCGCGGCATCCGCGCACGCGCTGAGGCACTCTGAAGCCAGATCATGCGATCAATCGAATTGCGGCGCCTCGCCCGACAACCACGCTTTTCGGATGGCCCGACCGCAGTTGACCGACGGAAAGTCGATAGAAGGTGTGTCTTCCGCGCTACTGACAAACGCTGCGGGTGCCGGTGCACCGTACGCGCAGGATCTGGCTGCCGATGCGCAGTTGATGGTTGATGGCGCGAACAGCGTCGTCATGCACGCTGACCCGAAATTGCGCTGCCGCCCGACACGCTGCCAGCCGATCCCCGTCTGTTGCCGCTTGCATGGAACGGCGGACCGACCGCGACGCATGCCCTCGCGCCAGTCAGCCCGGCGATTGACGCTGGCAACGATGCGGTGGCACTCGCCTGCGACCAGCGTGGGGAAGGCTTTCCGCGCGTGATCGGCCTGGCGGCCGACATCGGTGCATTCGAGTTCGCGCCGGCACCCGATGCGATCTTCGCCACCGGGTTCGATCCCTGACTGGGAGGGGCTGGATGGCGATGCGAATGCGCCGTGACTTCGCCGCCAACACCATCCCCACCCAACCCTCCCCTCGAAGGGGAGGGCTATCAGCGCGCGGCGATGCCGACATGCTCCATCTTCAGGGCGGGCGCTGGATGGCGATGCGAATGCGCCGTGACTTCGCTGCCGACACCCTCCCGCCCAACCCTCCCCTTGAAGGGGAGGCTTCCAGGCTCGGCTTCGTCCTTCCCCTGCGGAGCGGGGGAAGGTGGCCCGAAGGGCCGGATGGGGGCGCTTTTCGCGCGCCCGATGATTCCGGAGCGACGCGGGAGGCGGCCTCAGCCGCGCTTCATCGAGCCGAAGAACTCGTCGTTGGTCTTGGTGTTCTTCATCTTGTCGAGCATGAACTCCATCGCGGCGAGTTCGTCCATCGGGTGCAGGAGCTTCCGGAGGATCCAGATCTTCTGCAGCTGGTCGGGATCGATCAGCAGTTCCTCGCGGCGGGTGCCGGAGCGATTGATGTCGATCGCCGGGTACACGCGCTTTTCCGAGATGCGCCGGTTGAGGTGCACTTCCATGTTGCCGGTGCCCTTGAATTCCTCGTAGATCACCTCGTCCATCTTCGAGCCGGTGTCGATCAGCGCGGTGGCGATGATGGTGAGCGATCCGCCTTCCTCGACGTTGCGCGCCGCGCCGAAGAAGCGCTTCGGGCGCTGCAGCGCGTTGGCGTCCACGCCGCCGGTGAGCACCTTGCCGGAGGAGGGAACCACGGTGTTGTAGGCGCGCGCGAGGCGGGTGATGGAATCGAGCAGGATCACCACGTCCTTCTTGTGCTCGACCAGGCGCTTGGCGCGCTCGATCACCATCTCGGCCACCTGCACGTGGCGCACGGCCGGTTCGTCGAAGGTGGAAGCGACCACTTCGGCGCGCACGCCGCGCTGCATCTCGGTCACTTCCTCCGGGCGCTCGTCGATCAGCAGGATGATCAGGTGCGCATCCGGGTGGTTGTGCACGATCGCCTGCGCGATGTTCTGCAGCATCATCGTCTTGCCGGCCTTGGGCTGGCTGACGATGAGGCCGCGCTGGCCGCGGCCGATCGGCGCGACGAGGTCGAGGATGCGCCCGGTGATGTCCTCGCTGGAGCCGTTGCCGCGTTCCAGGTGGAACGACTTGCGCGGGAACAGCGGGGTCAGGTTCTCGAACAGGACCTTGTTCTTGCTCATCTCCGGCGGTTCGCCGTTGATGTGGTCCACCTTCAGCAGCGCGAAGTAGCGCTCGCCTTCCTTGGGCGGACGGATGCGCCCGGTGATGTAGTCGCCGGTGCGCAGGTTGAAGCGGCGGATCTGGCTCGGGGAGACGTAGATGTCGTCCGGGCCGGCGAGGTAGGAGGCATCGAAGCCGCGCAGGAAGCCGAAGCCGTCCTGCAGGATCTCCAGCACGCCTTCGCCGTAGATGCCACCGCCGGCGCGCGCATGCGCCTTCAGGATGAAGAAGACGATGTCCTGCTTGCGCGCACGGGCCACGCCTTCCTGGATGCCGAGCGTCTCGGCCAGAGCCAACAGGTCGGCGGCCGACTTGCGCTTGAGCTCGTTGAGGTCGATCAGCGGGCCGTTGCCGCCGCCGTTGCGCGAATCGTCGACCTCGTCTTCGTCGAAGTTGCCGCCGCGGTTGCCGCCTTGGGGATTGTTGCCACCGCCGCCGCCACCGTGGCGGCCACGGCGATCGCGCCGGCCGCGGCGGCCCTGCGGCTGGCCCTGGCCCTGGTTCGGATTATTGCCACCGCCGGAGCCGCCATCATTGCCGTCGCCGTTGCCGCCCTGGCCGCCCTGGCCGGTGTCACCGACATTGCCGCCCTGGCTGCTCGGGTCGCCGTGGCCAGCGTTGCGCACGTTGCCGCTGTCGGCCTCGGCAGCACGCGGCGGCGCCGGCTGGGACTCCGGTGCGGCAGGCTGCGGG
>JAEZQS010000056.1 GCA_023412995.1 Pseudomonadota bacterium | reverse complement strand
CCCCGCGCGGGCGGGCGGGGGGCCCCCCGGGGGGCGGGCGCCCCCCGCGGCTGGCTGCAGCAGCACGGCCGATTGCCGTATCCTTGCGCGCCTGCGCGCCCCCGGCGCGCCCTCCCACCCCGCAACTGGCGCCGTGGCCGCGTGCCGGCGCCGCCCCCCAAGGAGCAGCCCAATGGCCCTGGAACGCCTGGCCGCCGGCGCCAACGTGCCGGAAGAGATCAACGTGGTCATCGAGATTCCGAAGGATGCCGAGCCCGTCAAATACGAGGTGGACAAGGCGACCGGCGCGATCTTCGTCGACCGCGTGCTGTCCACCCCCATGCGCTACCCGTGCAACTACGGTTACGTGCCGCGCACGCTCGGCGGCGACGGCGACCCGCTCGATGCACTGGTGATCCTGCCGCTGCCGCTGGTGCCGGCGTCGGTCATCCGCTGCCGTCCGGTCGGCATGCTGAAGATGACCGACGAGGCCGGCTCGGACGAAAAGCTGCTGGTGGTACCGGACGCGCGCATCTTCGCCGGCTATGCGCACATTGCCGATATCGGCCAGGTCTCCGGCCACTGGCTCGAGCGCATCGGCCATTTCTTCGAGCACTACAAGGACCTGGAAAAGGGCAAGTGGGTGCGGGTCGACGGCTGGGCGGATGCCGCCGCCGCCAAGGCGGAGATCACCGCCTCGGTCGCGCGCTACGTCGCGGCGGGGCCTGACGGCTGAGGCACGCGGGAGGTCGAGCGACTACGCCGTCGTCGCGGCGAATGCCGGGGCCCAGCGGGTTGCGTCGCGCGTCGTTCTGGTTACGTGGCGAACACCATCCCCACCCAACCCTCCCCTTGAAGGGGAGGGGCTTCAAGCCGAGGAGCGCGAGATTCGGACGGAGACCGAACCCATCCGAGGCATGGGCGCGGCATTCGGGTGGAGAGCGCACCCATCCGTGGCAATGGTTGTCTGTAGGAGCCCACCCTGTGGCGACCCATCGCGGCAGCACGGTCGCGCACAGGGTGCGCTCCTACAGCGGCATGAGGATTTGCGGGCGTTTGTAGGAGCCCACCCTGTGGGCGACCCGCCGCGGCAGCGGTTGTTGGTTCGGGGCGAACACCATCCCCACCCAACCCTCCCCTTGAAGGGGAGGGCTTCAGAGCACGCGATACCGGAGCAGGCTGGACGGCCGCAGCGCGGCTGGCTCGCCGGATCGGACCACTACGCCGTCGTCGCGGCGAATGCCGGGGCCCAGCGCGTTCGCGTCGCGCGCCGTTCTGGTGACGCGACGAGCACCATCCCACCCAAACCCTCCCCTTGAAGGGAGGGCTTCAGAGTGCGGCAACGGGTCAGTCGTCGGCCGATTCGTCGATGTCGCTGCGGCGGTGGGCGGCCTTGGCATCGATGCCGGAGGCGAGCGCGTCGCGCACGTTCCACACCGACACCTCGCCGCCGCGGAAGGCCTGCGTGAAGAGCGGCTTGGCGCGGAAGCGGAAGCGGGGATAGAAGCTCATCACCAAGCCATCGGGGTGCTGCTGCGCCCAGCGTTCGAGCTCGCCGAGGTCGCCCATCGTCGGCAGCGGTTCGCGCAGGCGCCCTGCGAAGGCATACACGCCATGGTGCCAGCCGAGGTGGACGATCGGCTGGCCGCGACCCTGCGCCGCGCGCACCACCTGCGCCGCCGGGGTGGGATCGAAGCGCTGGCCGGTGCCCTGCACGAGCGCGAGCTTGATCACCAGCACGACCGCGAGCATGGCGAGGGCCGGCCACGCGGGATCGTGCACGCGGCGGCCGGCCAGCAGCAGGGCGAGCCCGACCAGCACGATGGCGACGCCCCACCACGGCGCCACACCGGCCACCACCTCCGCGCCCTCGTGGCTCGCCGCGTACCGCGGCAGCCACGCCATGGCGCCCCCGACGGCGAGCAGGAAGCAGCCGAAGAGTCCGTTGCGCACGCGCCAGCCACCCTGTTCCAGCAGCACGGCCGCCGCCAGCGCGACGGCGGGGATGGCCGGCAGGAGGTAGTGCGGCTGCTTGCCGCCGATCAGCGAAAAAGCCAGCACGGTGGGCACCAGCCAGGCCAGCGCAAGGCGGAACGCCCGGGTGTCCAGCCGCTCGCGCACGCCGCGCCAGCCGCCGCGCAGCACCAGCGGCCACGGCAGCAGCATCACCGGGAACACCAGGACGTACCACCACCATGGCCGGTTGTGCGTGCTGGCACCCTTGACGCCCTCGATGCGGTCGAAGGTCTGCCGCAGGAAGATGGCGTGCGCGTAATCGGGCCCTCCGTGCAAGGCCGCCGGGATCGCCCATGCCAGGCCGATGGCGGCGCCCAGAAGCACCGATGCGCCCAGCGCACCGAAGTAGCGCGCACGCCGTCCGGCCAGCGCCGCCGCGTTCCACCAGGGCGCCAGCACCGCGACGAAGGCGACGTCCAGCAGCATCACCGGGCCCTTGGTCAGGATGCCGAGCCCGATCGCGCCGCCGGTGATCGCGATGCCCCGGCCGCTGCGCCCGTCGGCGAGGTCGCAGATGCCGTGCACGGCCGCCAGCACGCAGGTGGCCAGCAGCACGTCGAACATGATGGCGTTGGCGAACGCCGCGAAGTACATCGCGCCCAGCAGGATCCAGATGGCGATGCGGGCCGCCGCGACCGACGCGCCCAAGCGCAGCACCAGGCGGTAGAGCAGGAACAGGCTGGTTGCCGAACACAGGAGTGCCATCACCCGCGCGCTCCAGGCGTGCACGCCGGTGAGCAGCCAGCCGGCGTCGATCAGCCAGAACAGCAGCGGCGGCTTGTGCGCGTAGGTCGCCCCGTTGAGGTGCGGCACGAGGAACTCGCCGGTGCGGCGCATTTCCCACGCCACCGCGAGGTAGCGCGTCTCGTCGATCGGCAGCGGCGGCAGCAGGAACACCACCGGCAACAGCAGCAGCAGGCCGATCGCCAGCGGGTGGTCGAGCACGGCGCGCCATGGCGTGGCGCCAGGCGCAGGGGGCAGCAGACTCATGGGAGCGGACGCGACGCACAGCGGGAAGCGGGATATGGTGACATGCAGGCCGCCGGCTGTCGCCCCGGCGCGGCGAGGATCGGGTCGACGGGCGCAGGTCCCTCGCGCACCTGCCGCAGTCGGCGTGGCAAGCGCGAAAGCGGGGTGGCCGGTCGCGCCGACACGTGGATGGCCCGTTGCATGCGGGGGTCCGCGGTCGCGGCTGCGCCGCTCCCACGGAAAACCCGTGCCGTCGTAGGCGTTGAAAGCGCGACCGCGGGACGGCGTGTCGCGACGGCACATCGATGGGCTCGTCGCATGCGAGGGTTCGCGGTCGCGGCTGCGCCGCTCCTACGGGAA
>JAEZQS010000235.1 GCA_023412995.1 Pseudomonadota bacterium | reverse complement strand
GGCCTCGGCGGCGTGCTGGCGGAACGCGGCGACGCCGCCGCGGCGCTGCCGGAACTGGAGGCGGCCCAGGCCGTACTGGCGACGGCCCTTGGCCCTGCCCACCAGGATACCCTGCTGGCGAACGCGGCGCTGGCGGACGTACTGCGCGAACAGGGGCGCCTGGCGCGGGCCCGCGATGTGGCGGAAGCAGCACTGACCGCGGCGCCCGGCGCCTTTGCCGCGGCCGATCCGCGCCTGGGCAAGCTGCGGCTGGTCGCCGCGCGCATCGCCGTCGCCCAAGGCGAGTGCGCGCGGGCATTGCCCTTGCTGGAGAAGGCTGGCGTGGAACTCGCGCGTGGCGGCGCCGCCCTGCAGTCCGACCGGGCCCTGGCGGTGCTGGCTCAGGCACGCTGCTTCGAGGCCATGGGGGATGGCGCCGCCGCCCGAGCCGCGCGAGCGCAGGCCGGCGATCTTGCAAGTGCGCTGGCCGTGGCGCCGCCGGCGCTGGCGCGGGAACTGCCGGCGTCCCGCTGACCTCACGCAGGTCGCCGATCGGGCGCAATTGCGTTGCGTTCGTTGCAACGGCCTTTCCACGATGTCCTCGTCTGGCGCCTTCCTGCGCTTGGGAGAGGCACCACCAACGGAAGGGTCGACCCATGTCACATCGCATCGCGCTTTCCTCCCTCCTCGTGCTGGCGCTGCTGGCGCCCGCCGCACAGGCAGCCATCCGCGACTGGCCGGGCAGCCCCGGCTGCACCGGCACGCTGCAGGCGTGCATCGACGCGGCGACCGATGGCGATCGCATCCGCATCGCGCAGGATGCCGCCATCGACGAGAACCTGATGCTGGCCGACCGCAGCCTCACCCTGGGTGCCGCGCCCGGGTTCGTCGCGCAATTCGTGCCGGGCCGCTGGATAGAGGTGACCGGAAGTGCTGCCGCCGGCGACCTCACCGTCACCCTCGAGCAGATGCGGCTCGCTGGCGGCCACGTGCTGGTGCGTTACGACGGCAGCGGCACCGGCCACTTCACGCTGCGCTCGCTGAACGTCGACGCCGGCAGCGGGGACCCCGGCATCCGCGTCGAGGCCGGCAACGGCAGTTCGGTCGACGCACTCGTGTACGACAACCGGGTGCAGGGGCTCCCGGCCCACGTCAACGCCGGCCTGCTGGAAGTGGCCACCGACGGTGGCCACCTGGTCGTGCGTGCGTACTACAACCACGTCACCAGCAGCGCCCCGGCGGCGGTCGACGGAGCCGGCATCTACGTCGACGTGGGCGAGGGCGGCAGCGGCGAGGTGAAGTTGTTCGCCAACACGGTGCGGGGCGGCTTCTTCCGCGGCGGCATCTGGGTGTCCGAGGGACTCTTCGCCACCGCGCCGTCCACCTTTTCCGCGCTGGCCTACAACAACGTGGTCGTCGGCACGGGGACAGGCGATCTCGGCGGCACCTGCATCGGCTTCATCACCAGCAGCGGCACCATCCATGCGCAGGCGATCAACAACACGGCGACGCGCTGCCATTGGGGCCTGGCGATGTCACGCTGGTCCGGCAGCACCGGCGGGGTGATCGACGGACCGGTGGTGAACAACCTGATCGTCGCCGACCTGGCGTTCGGGCTGCACTCGGAGGTCACCGGCGGCGTCACCAATGACTACAACCTCGTGAACGGCAGCCCGAACGGCGTGGTGCTCGGCCCGCGCTCGATCACGTCGCCGGCGCGGCTGGTTTCCGACGGGCTGCCGCGCCTCGCTGCGGGCTCGCCCGCCATGGAAGCCGCCGACCCGACGACGCTTGGCCTCGGACTGCTGTTCAACGGCCTGCCCACGACCGATGCGGACGGGCTGCGCCGCTACAAGGACATGGGCAGCGACCTGCCCGACATCGGTGCCTACGAATTCGGCGACACCAGCCTGGTGCACCGCGCGGATGCCTCCAACATCAGTTCCAACTGGACTGTCCTGCACGATCCAGCGCTGGACGGGAACACGGGGGCCAACGTGTTCGCAACGCCCAATTTCGGGGCGGATGGACCGGCGGGAGTCGAGTTCAACCGTCCCTTCGGCGCGTGGTATCCGACGCCCTACTGGGCGCTCTTCGACGAGGAGGTCGCGCCGATGGCCGAGGGCGCGCGCTTCAACGTGTTCGCGCCGGCGCCCGGCTCCGGCAGCCTGCGCCATACCACCAGCGCATCCACCGTGTCGGGCTGGACCAGCCAGCTTGCGGGCGCCGGACTCGACGGCCTGCCCGATGAAATCGTGCTGGCGCTGCCGAACTGGCAGGCGGGATCGCTGTACTACCCGCATCCGCTTGGGGTGTTCTACTTCGGCATCGGCGGCAGCGGCACCTGGTTGGTCGCCAACCTGGACCAGACCGACCCGATGCCAACCGGCCTCGGGTTCAACATCTACCACCAGCCGCCGAGTCCGAACGCGTTCCGCGTGACCGCCCCGGCCGGCGGACAGATCCTTGTGCTGCGCCACCCGCTGCTGGATGGCAACCCGTGCGCGCAGGTGGTCGCCACGCGCCTCTCCGACGGCACCGTGGTGAACGGCCATTTCGACGTCTACTACGAGGAAGGCACATGGCGCCTCTTCACCTACGCGCCGATGGCGGACGGGACTCAGTTCCACGTGCTGGTGAATCCGGCCCAGGTTGCCGCCTGCACCGACGTGCTCTTCGCCGACGGCTTCGATTGAGCGGTGGCGCATCGAGCAAACCCGCTGCCCGCCATGGCTGGCCGGTAGCCCAGCCAGCACGCGTGAGCGGTTGCGGAACGAGCGAGATCCCGGACCGCGATCGCCGCGGGCACGGTCCTTGGACAGGGACTTCTCCGGAGTGGCCCCGGTGCACTGCTAGACTGCGGCGCATGGCTTCCCGCACGGACCTGCGCGTCTGCGTCTACTGCGCCTCGAGCGAGCAGGTCGATCGCGCCTACCACGACGCCGCGCATGCGCTAGGCAGCACCCTTGCCGGCGCCGGATGCACGGTGGTCTATGGGGGCGGCGCGGTGGGCCTGATGGGTTCGCTCGCCAACGGCGCGCTGGAGGCCGGCGGGGAGGTGGTCGGGATCATCCCGCGCTTCATGACCGAAGTGGAGTGGCAGCACCCTGGCGTCGCGAACCTCGAAGTGGTCGAGGACATGCGCGAGCGCAAGCACCGCCTGCTCACCGGCTCCGATGCCGTGGTCGCGCTGCCGGGCGGGACCGGCACGCTGGAAGAACTGTTCGAGGCTCTGACGCTGAAGCGCCTCGCGCTTTATTTCAATCCCATCGTGCTGCTCGACGTCAATGGCTTCTACGCGCCGCTGGAGGCGTTCCTCGAATCGATGATCGCGCAGAGGTTCATGAACCCGCAGCACCGCGACCTGTGGACCCGGGTAAGCCGGGTGGAGGACGTGCTGCCCGCCATCGCCAACGCGCCGCCGTGGTCGGCCGATGCGCGCGGGTACGCGGCGGTGCGGTAGCGTTGCCGGGGTGCCCTTGCGGTACGACGCCGAATGGTCCGGGCGAGCCGGTTGCCAGGGATTCCCGGCTGCTTCCGTCGCACGCGCGGTTTCGCGGTCGCGCTTGCAGCGCTCCTACGGGAATGCCGGTGCTGTCGTAGGAGC
>JAEZQS010000155.1 GCA_023412995.1 Pseudomonadota bacterium | reverse complement strand
CGGCGCAGCCGCGCCCACGGGTCAGTCGCGCAGTCCTGCCTCTTCCGGTTCGTCGAACAGGCTGTGGGCATCGGACTCGTCGGCGTCGGCGGGCGCTGCCGGGACGGCTTCGCTGGCCATCTTCTGCCGCTCCCAGCGGGTGCGGATGGGGTTGGCGGACTCGGCCGCATCGAGGGTCATCAGGAGGTGCTGCTTCTGGTCCTCGGGCAACTCGGCCCAGTGGCAGTCCGCCAGGGCACCCGCCATGGAATAGAGCAGGTTGAGGCTGGGGCGGAAGCCGGCGCGCTTGACCTTCAGGAAGGCCTCGACCGAACCGACCCGCTCGAGGTCTTCGGTCGTGCGCACGCCGACCTGGCGCAGCCACGCCGCCGACTTCGGTCCCACGTTGCGGATCTTGGTGTCGCGAGCGCCCATATGCCCTCCTGCCGGGAACGGCGTCAGCGCAACGATGCCATGAAGACGGCGCACAGGCGTTCCATCCCGGCGCGGTCGTCCTCGTCGAATCGTGCCAGCTCCGGGCTGTCGACGTCCCACACGCCGACCAGCCCGCCCTGCGCATCGACCAGCGGCACGACGATTTCGGAACGCGAGGCGCTGTCGCAGGCGATGTGGCCGTCGAACGCGTTGACGTCCTCGACCAGCTGCGTCTGGCGCGTCGAGGCCGCGGTGCCGCACACGCCCCGCCCGATCGCGATGCGGATGCAGGCCGGCCGGCCCTGGAACGGACCGACCACCAGCTCGTCGCCATCGTGCAGGTAGAAACCGCACCAGTTGATCGACGGCAGCGCGTGCCACACCAGCGCGGCGAAGTTGGCGGCGTTGGCGACGAGGTTGCGCTCGCCGTGCAGCAGGCCCTCGGCCTGGCGCGCGAGTTCGGCGTATTGCTCCGCCTTGGTGCCCGTGACCGGGCTTTCGATGAACATGACGCGAGTTTAGCAGGGGTGCGCGTTACCATGCCGTGTCTGGCGGCGGAGCGGCGCGCATGGCGGAGGCGGAACGGATCGCAGGCGGCTTCCGCCTGCGCGGGGCGCAGGTGACACGGCTGGAAACGTTCGTCGATGCGGCGTTCGCGTTCTCGCTGACGCTGCTGGTGATCGTGTTCGACGACCTGCCGGCGAGCATCGCGGAACTGCGCGATGCCCTGCGGCAGGTTCCGGCCTTCCTGTTCTGCTTCGCCATACTCGCGATGTTCTGGACGGCGCACGCGCGCTGGAGCCGCCGCTTCGGCATGGAAGACGCCGGTTCCACGCTGCTGAGCCTGGCGTTGGTGCTGGTGGTGATGATCTACGTCTATCCGCTGCGCATGGTGGCGTCCGCGGCGATGGCCTTCTTCAGCGGCGGCTGGGCGCCGTATACGTTCGCCATCGACCCGGCCCAGCCGCTGCTCGACCTGCAGACGATGTTCATCGTCTATGCGCTCGGCTTCGGCCTGCTGGCGGGCATCCTGTGGGCACTCAACGCCCACGCGCTGCGACAGGCCGATGCCCTTGGCCTGGACGCGAACGAGCGCTTCGAGACCGGCAACGAAATGGCCGTGCATGCGGTGCTGGCCGCCATCGCCCTGGCGAGCGCGCTGGTCAGCCTTCTGCTGCTGACGTGGTTCCCGCACGACGCCCTCCCCGGCGGGTACGCGGCCCTGCCTGCCTGGCTGTACGTGCTGATCGGCCCGGCCATCTACGGCTGCCTGCGCTGGCGCGGGCGGCGGCGCGCCGCGGCATGATCGGACCGCCACCCTCGCCGCGGGGCTGTTTCGTCACCGGGACTGATACCGGCATCGGCAAGACCCATGCGAGCTGCGCAATCCTGGCGGCCCTGCGCGCGCGCGGCCTGCGCGCGACCGGCATGAAGCCGGTGGCCAGCGGCAGCCGGGTGACGGCGGAGGGCCTGCGCAACGAGGATGCCGAAGCGCTGATCGCCGCCAGCGATCCCGTGCCGGAGTACGCGGACTGCAATCCGCTGGCGTTCGAGCCGCCCATCGCACCGCATCTCGCCGCGCTGCTGGCCGGCAGGCCCATCACCCTGGCGCCGCTGCGCGCGGCGCAGGCGCGGTTGGCCGCAGCCGCCGATCGCGTCGTGGTCGAAGGCGTCGGCGGCTGGTCGGTGCCGTTTTCGGACTCGCTCGACCAGGCGGACCTGGTGCGCGAACTGGACCTTCCGGTCGTGCTGGTGGTCGGGTTGCGGCTGGGCTGCCTCAACCATGCGCGCCTCAGCGCACGCGCGATCAGCGCCGATGGCTGTCGCCTGGCGGGCTGGATCGCGAACCGGATCGACCCGGAAATGGACCTGGCGGACGACAACATCGCCACGCTGCGCGCGCGCATCGACGCGCCGCTGCTCGGCATCCTGCCGCACGGCCCGCTTGCCGCTTCCGCGCCATCGCCATCGGCGCTCGATGTCTCTGCCCTCTGACGCGCTGCGGGCGCAGCCCGGCGCAACGGCGTGGCGCGGCGCCGGCACGTGGCTGGCGTGGCTGCTGGCCTTGGCGGGTTTCGGCTTCGACATGGCCGCTTTCTGGCCCGGACAGATGTCGCACGATTCCGCGCTGGCATGGTGGCAGGCGCGTGGCGGCGCGGGCAGCGACATCGTGCCGCCGCTGTTCGTGGCGGTGTGGCGCGCGTGCACAGCCATCGTGCCGGGCCCCGGGCTGCTGTTCGCCCTGCATTCGGCGCTCTTCTGGAGCGGGTTGGCGCTGCTGGCGCGCGGATTGCGGCTGCGCCCCATCGCGACGTTCGCGCTGCTGCTGGTAACCGGTTTCGCACCGGTGACGCTGGTGCTGCGCGCGCATGCGTGGACGGACGTCGGGCTCTTTTCGGCGCTCGCCTGCGCCACCGGGCTGCTGGCGTGCGTGCAGGCCGGCGCGTGGCGCGGCTGGTTGCTGGCGGTGTTCGCGCTGCTCTGCTACGCCGGCGGCATGCGCCACAACGCGCTGCCGGCGCTGCTGCCGCTGCTGGGCTGGCTGGCATGGCTTGCCGGGCGCGGCAAGCTGCCCGCGCCGCGCGTCGCGCTGCTCGCCGTGCTGCTGGGCGCCGGCGTGACGGGCGTGGTGCGCCTGGCCGCGACCGGCGTGGAGAAGCACGTGCCGCTGTGGCCGTCGCTGGCGCAATGGGACCTGGCGGCGCTGTCGGTCGCCAGCGGAACCTTGCGCCTGCCGGGATTCATGGTCGGGCCCGGGCTCGACGTGCCCGAACTCGCACGGGCATTCCGGCCCTGGTCCAACACGCCGATGCTGACCGGCACGCGCCATGGCATGCGCGCCCCCTTCGATGCGTTCTCGGCGGACGAACTGGCGCAGCTGCGCTCGGCCTGGATCGGCGCCATCCGCGACGATCCGGCGGCATGGCTGGCGCACCGCTGGCGCCTCAGCCGTGCCTTGTTCGGCACCCACCGGCGCGAATGGCCGGCCGAACTGGTCTACGTCGATGCCATGGTGCCTTACGGCGACAATCCGCCAGTCACGCCGAACCGCTCGGCACTGCACCACGCCGTGATGCGCCTCGCCGACGCGTGCCGCGCCACGGCGCTGCTGGCGGCGTGGCCTTGCCTGGCTGCCGGCCTGCTGCTCGCGCCGCGCGCCTGGCGACACCGCCGCGAGCGGGCCGGATGCACGGCGCTGCTGCTGCTGGCGACTGCCTGGCTGTATGCGTTGCCGCTGGCGCTGCTCGCGCCGGCCGCCGAGCTGCGCTACCTCGGCTGGCCCTGCGTCGCGAGCCTTGCCGCCTTCGTGATCGCGCTCGCAGGAGGACGGCTCGCGGACTTCGCACGCGCCTCGTAAGCCGCACGCGCAGGGCGGCGCCGGCAATCCGTGAGGCCAGGAAGCACCGGTGCCGGGCGGCCTGCGGCCGTCGGATCTACGCGTTGCTGACGTCGCGCAGGGTCCAGTGCTTGCCGATCAGGAGCGTCAGGCGGTGCTTGATGATGGCGTGCGGCAGCGAACTGCGCACTTCCACGCTCACGTGCACGTCGGACTGGTGCGCCTCGACGACGGCGGCCGGATCGCTCACGCCCAGTGCCGGGTCAACCGCCTCCGGGTCGGGTTGCATCGCGCGCCAGCGGCGCCAGAGTCCGGGCTCGCGCAGCGCGGACTGCAACAGCGCCGCGAAGGAGTCGGGCGAGCCACCCTGGAAGGAGAGTTCCTCCGATTCGCCGCGCGCCTTCACCAGGTCGTCGATCGAAAACATGTAGCGTTGCACGGTGCCCATTACAGTCCCTCGAACGGTTTGCTGGGAGTCTAGCAGGCGCCCGCCGGGGGCCAGCGAGGGGTGAGGGCGAGGAAGATGCCCGCATGCCACGCGCAACATCCCCCGTTCCGGCGAGCGCCGAAACCCGCCGCCCTGGGCCGGTTCGCGTTTGCGAGGCACGGGGCCCCGGCGTTCGCCGGGGCGACGGCCGTGGGCAGCCACGACGTTGCCCCGTAACGGCCCGCCCTGGGTTCAGCCCCGCGCCCCTGCCTCATTCGAAGCCGTCGGCAAACACCTCGTCGATCGGCGCGGTGCACTGTCCCGGCACCTGGGCATGGGTCAGCGTGACGTCATCGATCCACCAGCCCTGTGCGGTCTGCGCGGTGTCGGTGCCGAACACCCAGCGCACCGTGACCCTCTGGCCCTCGTGGCCGGCGAGGTCGAACTGGTACTCGCTCCAGTCGAGGTCGGTGCCGGTGAACACGCCGGTGCCTTCGGCGAAATCGCAGGCGTTGTTGTTGGCGCCGCCGTTGTCGATCACGCCGGGATAGCCGCCCGCGGGCGTGATGGTCTGCCAGCTCGCGCCGTCATCGGACGACACCTGCACGAGGCCGCCGTCCCAGCCGGATTCGATGCCGAAGCGCGTCCAGAACGCGAGCGTCGGGCTGGCGTCCTTGGAAAGCGTGATCGGCGGGGTGTCGATGTGCAGGCATTCCTGGTTGTTGTAACCGGACCAGTAGCTGCGCGTGCCGCTGTGCGCGACGCCGTCGACGATTTCCCACGCCACGTGCCGCGGCCCCGGCCCCGTGCCCGAGATGAAGGCGCCGAGGATCGGTTCACCCACCTCGGCGCCGCTGAACCAGTCGCCGTCCGCCAGCGGGCCGGCCGCGCGCGCGGTGAGGCGCACGGTGTTGCCTTCCTCGCTGCCGTTGCCGCTGTCGGCTGCGTGCACGACGTAGGTGTAGTCGGTGGCCGGCGCCGTGGTCGCATCGAGCCAGCCGAGCGTGCCGATGCCGCCGGCCAGCAGGTTTGCCGGCCCGGGCGTGAAGCCCGCGTCGGTCGAACGATAGACGCGGTAATCGGCGGCATTGCCGCACATCGACTGCGCCGCCGGCCAATTGAGCTGGATGGCGCACGAGGAGGTGCCGGCCGAGGCCGCGGACACGATGCCGGCAAATACCGGCGGCGCCGTGCAGCTGCCGGTCGTCTGCGCCTCGACGCAGGCGCTGGCGGCCGCCGCGCACTGCCCCGATTCGGCCACCGCGCGGACGCGGTAGCCGTAGGTCACCTGGCCGGAGGCCGAGAGGTCGCTGAACTGCGGCATCAGCAGCCCGCTGGCAATGGTTTCGGTGGCACTGCCGGCGCAGCCGCCAAGGGTGCGGTCCACGGCGTAGGTGGCGCCCGGCGTCGCGCTGGCTTGCCAGGTGAGGTCGATGCGATGGTCGCCGTTCGGCACGGCGGTGATCGCGGTGGCCGGTTCCGGCGCCCTGCACAGGTTGGGCTGCAGCAGGTAGAAGCCGCTGGTGATGTCGCTGACGCCGACGACGCCGCTGGCGTACCACGGGTAGTTGCTCCACGTGCCGTCGAAGCCCGGGCTGTCGTTGGCCGGGTAGGTGTCGAAGAACGCCGCCTCGCTGAGGCTGCCGCCGTCGATGCCGGAGAGATCGAGGATGCGCAGGCCGCTGTTGTAGTCCGACTCGTAGGCGTAGTTGCCCACGATGTAGAGGTTGTGGTCGCTCGACCCGGTCTGGCCGTTGTAGGTGAACTGGAGGACCGGAAGGTCGAGGTCCTGCACGTCCCACACGTAGGTGCGCGTCGGGCCGCCGTTGTTGATCTCGTCCAGTTCGTCGTCGAGCAGCAGGTGGCGGCGGTCTTCCGTCAGCCAGGCCTGGTGCGTGTAGCCGAAGCCGGCGTAATCGACGCGGGAAACCTGCTGCGGCGCGGACTTGTCGGTGACGTCGACGATGGTGAGGGTGTCCTCGTTGGCTGCGAAGCAGACCTCGTGGCCGGTGTAATCGGCGTCCGGGCCGTCGTAGATGATGCACTGCGCATCGTGCGTGTAGCCGTCGGCGCCGAAGCAGCCGGCGAACACCGGCTTCAGCGGATCGTGGATGTCGATCATGTGCAGGCCGGCGTTGCACTGTTGCGCGCCCTGGCGCGATCCCACCGCATAGGCGAAGCCGGACTGCTCGTTGATGACGATGTTGTGCGCGCGGCCGAAGTTGCCGTACCAGGCGTCCTCGCTGAACACCTCCGGCGGGTTGGCCACGTCGCGCAGCCGCTCGAGGTCGAACACCTGCAGGCCGTGGTCGGCGGCTTCGGAGACGACGTAGGCGTAGTGGCCGTAGACCTTGATGTCGCGCCAGAGCGAATTGACGCTGTGGGTCGGCAGGTTGCCCAGGCGCAGCGGGTGTTCGGAGTCGGAGATGTCGATGAAGGCGGTGCCGTTGTCGATGCCGACGAGGGCGTATTCCTTGCCCGACTGCGGATCGGTCCAGCCCCACATGTCGTTAGCGTTGCCGCCGCTGGTGGTGCCGAGCGCGGCGAGGTCCAGGTGTGCCAGCAGGTCGACGTTGTGGCAGGCGTGGCCTTCGGCCATGCCGTCGATGCAGGGGCTGGCGTGGCGCGGCACCTCGGGCGTGGCGAGGGCCGGCAGTGGAACCAGCGCAAGCGCGAGCGCGGCAAGGGTGGCGTGCAGGCCCATTGGCGTAATCCCCAGGCGGAAAAGATCGCGACGCTAGCACAGGGTGCGGCATCTTGTCGCACGCAGCGCTCGCAGGAGGACGATCGTCGTCTCGGCGCGCTGCAAAGGCCATGACGGCGTCGCCGTCGCCGCCGCGAGGTCGCGCTGCGCACAGCGATTCAGCCCCGGCGCGACGGCAGCGCCCGCGTGGCAGCAAGGAACGATATTCCGGCCCGCACGTCGCACCATCCCTTGCCATCCACCGCCGCGCCGCGTATGCTCGTCCGACTGTGTGTTTGCCAGGGTCACTGTGAATCGTGGCCCGATGCGCCGATCTCCGATCGCTTCATCGCCTCATCTCGCTTTCTCCTTGCCAACCTCAGTCTCGGCCCGGGATGTCCCTCGGCCGCGAATTTCCTTGTTCGAGTTTTGCAGGAGTCAAAGTCATGGCGAATCGCCAGAACGGTACCGTCAAGTGGTTCAACGATGCGAAGGGTTTCGGGTTCATCACGCCGGAGAGCGGCCCCGACCTGTTCGTGCACTTCCGTTCCATCCAGGGAACGGGGTTCAAGAGCCTGGCCGAGGGCCAGCGCGTCAGCTTCGTCGCCGTGCAGGGCCAGAAGGGCATGCAGGCTGACGAAGTGCAGATGGCGTAAGCCATCGCGCATTGCGTGAATAGAGGCCCCGGGCGGCGACGCCCTGGGCCTTTTTCATGAGCGGCGTCAGGCCCGGCGCAGGTCGCGCGCGACCACGCGCGCCGCATTGTGGCCCGGCGCGCCCGTCACGCCACCACCGGGATGGGTGCCGGCCCCGCACAGGTAGAGGCCCGGGATCGCGCCGCGATACGCCGCCTGCCCCAGCATCGGGCGCGCGCTGAACAGCTGGTTGAGGCTGAGCGCGCCGTGGAAGATGTCGCCGCCGAGCAGGCCGAAATCGCGCTCCAGGTCGAGCGGTGATTTCACCTGCCGGCCCAGCACCGACGCCTTGAAGCCCGGCGCCCACGCATCGACCGTGTCGATCATGAGGTCGGCGACCTCGTCGCGATGGTCGTCCCACGAACGGCCGTCGGGCAGCTCCGGCGCGACGTGCTGGCAGAAGAGGCTCGCGACATGGCGTCCCGGCGGCGCCAGCGAGTCATCCAGCATCGAGGGGATCAGCAGTTCCACGATCGGCTGCTTCGACCAGCCCTGCGCGCGCGCGTCCAGGTAGGCCTGGTCCATGTAGGCGAGGCTGGGAGCGAGGATGATGCCCGCCGTCAGGTGGTCGCCCGGTTCGGGCAGCGCGCAGAAACGCGGCAGTTCCGACAGCGCCACGTTCATGCGGAACGTGCCCGAGCCGCAGCGCCAGTTCGCCATCCGCTCGCGCGTCGGCGCCGGCACCACGGCGGGATCCAGCAGGCGTTCGTACAGGAGCTTCGGGTTGGTGTTGGCGACGACGGCCCGGGCGCGCAGCGCCTCGCCCGCCTCGGTGACCACGCCGACGGCGCGGCCACCCTCGACGAGGACCTCGCGCACGCCGCATCCGGTGCGCAGGGTCGCGCCCGCGGCGGCGGCGGATTTCGCCATCGCCTGCGTGACCGCGCCCATGCCGCCGATGGCGTGGCCCCAGGCACCCTTGACGCCGTTGACCTCGCCGAACACGTGGTGCAGCAGCACATAGGCGCTGCCAGGGGTGTACGGGCTGGCGTAGTTGCCGACCACGCCGTCGAAACCGAACACCGCCTTGATCGGTTCGCTTTCGAAGAAGCGGTCGAGGTACTCGGCGGCCGACACCGCGAAGAGGTCGAGCAGGTCGGTGCGCAGCGTCGCGTCCAGGGCGGCGAGCTGCCGCCCGGTGCGGCCGGCGCGCAGCAGCTCGGGCAGCGCCGCCAGCCAGCCGGCCCCGGTGACGTTGGGCGGCGGCTGCAATGCCAGTGCGCGCAGCACGTCGGCTATCGCGTCCAGGCGCCGCTCGTACTCGGGCAGGCGCCCGGCATCGCGGACCGAAAACTTCGCCACCTCCGCCTGCGTGCGTCCGCCACCCGTGAGCAGGTAGCGGTCATCCGGCAGCGGCAGGAAGTTGTTGAGCCGACGCGGCACGATGCGCAGCCCGTGCCGGGCGAGGTCGAGGTCGGCAATCACCTTCGGCTGCAGCAGCGACACCGTGTACGCCGCGACCGAATTGCGGAAGCCGGGCTGGAATTCCTCCGTGACGGCCGCGCCGCCCAGCACGCCGCGGCGCTCCAGCACGGTGACCTTCAGCCCCGCCCGGGCGAGGTAGGCCGCGCAGGCGAGGCCGTTATGGCCGCCGCCGATCAGGATCGCGTCGCAGGAAGTGCCGCTCATCGCCCCATTATCGTCGCGCGGACGCAAGCGTGCGCGGCAGGCGTCAGCGCC
>JAEZQS010000070.1 GCA_023412995.1 Pseudomonadota bacterium | reverse complement strand
CAGGCGCGCCGCCCGCTGCCCGTCGAACCCCGGCGGAGGCTGCAGCGTGGCATGCACGGCGCCGTCGGCGACGATGCGCCGGTTGACGTCGTTGAGGCGCGTCAGCGGGACGGCGCGCGGATGCGACCAGAAGGCGTCGAAGGAAGCCTGCATCTCGCTGCCTGCCACCGGTCCGGCCACCAGCACGTCGCGGTCGCGGTAGTTGAACGCCGGGTCCCAGTCGAAATAGCGGTCCTCCACGTTGCGCCCGCCGACGATGCCGATGCGCCCGTCCACCAGGAACAGCTTGTTGTGCATGCGCTGGTTGAAGCGCGAGAAGCAGCACAGCAGTCCGGCGGCGAACTCGATCGGCTCGGTCACCGCTTCGTCGAACGTGGGGTTGTACAGGCGCAGGTCGAAGTTGGCGTGCGCGCGCGCGATGCGCGCCAGCCACTCGACGTCGTCCAGGGCGAACAGCTGGTCCACCAGCACGCGCACCCGCACGCCGCGCCGCGCCGCCGCGACGAGTTCGTCCAGCACGAGCCAGCCGGCATCGTCGTCGGCCCAGATGAAGGTCTGGATGTCGATGCGCGTGCGCGCGGCGCGGATCAGGTGGATGCGCAGCAGCAGCGCGTCCTCGCCGCGTTCGAGCAGGTTGATGTAATGCACCGGGGCATCGGGGTTGCCCTCGGCGGCGGCGCGTGCGGCCAGCCGCTGCCATGGGGAATCGATCGCGCAATGGTCGGCGCGCGTGCAGTCGAGCGCGTGCGGGCGCGATGCCTCCACCACCGCATCGGCGCGCACGGCCAGGCCGCGATCGAGGCCGCAGCCGCCGAGCAGCGCCGCCAGCAACAGCATGGCGCAGCCGCGGGCTGCCCGTGCCCGGCGCCCCGCGGTTCGGATACGGCCGGCCCACGTCATGGAACGTCGGGGGCCGCCGCGCTGGCGTAGATGGAAAGGCGCAGTTCCACCTTGTCCGCCAGTGTACCCAGGCGCGAACGCATGCCGAATCGCGAGCGCCGCAGGACGCCATGGGCGACGATCGGGCAGGCCTCGCCAGGCCGCTCGCAGCCGGCGGGTGCGAGCGTGAAGGCGACCGGCTGGCTGATCCCGCGCAGGGTCAGCACCCCGGGAAGCTCGCCACCCATGTGCAGGCGCACGAGCGGGAACGGCGCCGACTCGAAGCGGATCTGAGGGTGTGCGGTGGCATCGAAGAACTCGCTCGATTTCACCCAGTCCTCGTAGCCGTGCGCGGCCATGCGGACGCGCGTCGCATCGATGCGCGCATCCACGACCGCGCGGTTGCGGAAACGGTCGATCTCCACCGTTCCGTGCACGCCGTCGAAGGTGCCGCGCACGTTGACCAGCCACATCACGCGCACGCGGAACTCGGCGCGCGAGCGGCTGGCGTCAAGCGCGATCGGTTCCGCGCCGGCGGGCAGCGCGGCCGCGCAGCACAGCGCGGCGGCAAGGAAGGCCCGTAGCGCGCCACCCACGACTGCCGGCCGCCGCCGTCACGGCCACCAGAAGTGGCGTACCGAGGCGGCACCCGGTTCGATGCGGCCGTCGGCCAGTGCCAGCCACGCGACGGCGGCGGGCGGCATGCCGCGGCCGGAATCGGACGCGCCTTCGGTCAACAGGGCCACGAGGTTCTCCAGCCCGGGGTTGTGGCCGACCAGCAACACGCTCGCCGCGTCGGCATGGTCGTCCAGCACGCGGATCAGGTCGCCCGGGGTGGCGTCGTAGATGCGTGACTCGCTGCGCAGGTCCGCGTAGCCGATCACGCCCAGCACCCGTTCGCAGGTCTCCTTCGCGCGCGCCGCCGGCGAGCACAGGACGCGATCGGGGGCGACGGCGTGCGCCTCCAGCCACGCGCCGGCGGCGTCGGCCTCGGCTTCGCCGCGCAGGCTCAGCACGCGGGCCAGGTCGTCCTGGCCGGGACTGGCGTTTTCCGCATGGGCGTGGCGCAGCAGGATGATGTCGCGCGTGGGCATGGTCGTCCTCCGGGAGCGATGCCCCGATCATGCCCGATTCGTCGCGGCGAGTGGGGCACCGCGAGGGACCAGGCGCGTCAGGCCTGCTTGCGCAGCCAGCGCAGGAGCCGGCCCCAGTCCTGCTGGTGCGATCGGACGTTTTCCGAGTGGTAGTCGAACAGGCTCTTGCCGAGCGCATGGGCCAGCACGTAGCCCTGGGTGTCGCGCAGTTCGGCGACCAGCGGGAAGGGGAACTGCTGCATCTGCTCCAGCGCCTGCTGGCTGGCGCGGGTCCACGGCCGCAGCCGGTTCGCGACCAGCCCGACCGCGACGCGGCCCTTCTTCACCCGCGGCAAGGCGGCCAGTTCCTCCAGGAACGGCGCGGTCGCCTCGAGGTCGATCGGCGAAGGCAGCACCGGCACGACCACCGCGTTGACCGATTCGATCCATTCGGCCGCTTCGCTGGCGCGCAGGCCGGCGGCGGTGTCGATGATGACGCGCTCGGCGTCGGCGGGCAGGTGGCGCTCCCAGTCGCGGCGCAGTGCCGGGATGCCCAGCACCGCGTGCTCGAGCGCCGCGCGCCGGCCTGCCCACGCCAGCGAGGAACCCTGCCGGTCCGCATCCACCAGCACGGTGTTGCGGCCTTCGAGCGCGTAGTGCGCCGCGAGGTGGGTCGACAGCGTGCTCTTGCCGGCGCCACCCTTCGAACTTGCCACCAGGATCTTCAGCATGCTGCCTCCGCCGGTACGCAAAGTGGCGGCAAGCGTACACGCGCGGGCGGGGTGGCGAAAGCGCGCCACGGCGTGCGCCCGCTGCACCTGCACCAAAAAAAACCCGCGTCCGTTGCCGGACGCGGGCGGGAGGCGAGCGCCTGGCCTTGCGGTCAGTCGCCGAAGCCGTCGTTGAACATCGCGTCGGCGAGCTCGCGGTACTCGACTGCGCCCAGGTCGTAGCCGCCGAGCTGCGGCCGCTGCACCAGGTAGACGTCGAGCGCGGTGGGGTCGATCAGGTTGGAGGCATTGATGACCGGGCTGGTCGGCTGCGGCCGCGGGTTGAACGCCTCCAGGGCGGTATTGACCAGCATCGGGTCGGTGCACAGGCTGCCGGCCGGGCACTGGCTGGCACGCACGTCCCACACCAGGTTGTTGTCCGTGGCCAGCTGCGCCGTCGTCTGGTAGCCGTAGATGCCGCAGGTGAGGCGCGGACCGCCGCCGGTGGCGAAGTTCAGCCAGTCGTTGTTGCCGCCATAGAGCACGTTGTTGTTGATGTCCATGCGCGAGCTGGAATCGCCGCGCGTGTACATCACCAGGCAGTCGCCCTGGCCGGTGATCGTGTTCTGGCGCACGGTGGCGGTGGCACCCGGCGTCAGGCCGATGGCGATCGCATCACCGCTGGAACGGCAGGTGCCGCTCAGCTCCATGTTGTACTTGCCGCGGAACTGCGAGGGCTCGTAGTCGCCGTCATAGTTGTTGGTGGGGAAATCCGCCCACGGCTCGGCGCAGTCGCCGAC
The DNA here is from genome assembly GCA_023412995.1 of Pseudomonadota bacterium. Classification (GTDB taxonomy): domain Bacteria; phylum Pseudomonadota; class Gammaproteobacteria; order Xanthomonadales; family Rhodanobacteraceae; genus Dokdonella_A. Next base: position 1,002 of record JAEZQS010000070.1, on the reverse strand, counting down.
GATCACCGAGTTTTCCACCAGCGACGGGCCCGCCATCTTGAGCTGGTTGCCCGCGTTGCCGTTGGCGCGCACGCGCCGGAACACCACGCTGCCGGTGCCGTCGGCATACAGCATGTCGAGGCCGTCGGAGACGTTGTGGTGGATGTTGGCGTCCTCGAAGATCCAGATGCCGCCGGTCGGGCCGGTGCCGAGGCCGTCGCCGTAGCCACCCTCGTTCTGGTCCCAGCAGCCGAAGATCTCGCCGCCCGGGTAGCGCTCGCCGCAGCCGCTCCAGGCGATCTCGAGGTCCTTGAAGTACATGGTGCCATGGTTGGAGGTGTCGGCGCCGGAGATGCCGTTGCGCAGGTCGCCGTCCCAGCCGGCGAAGCCGTTGGCGTACAGGCGCAGGTTCGTCACCGTCCAGTCGGTCAGGCGGCCCGAGCGCACGCCCTCGCTGCCGATGCCGTGGATGTCGATGTCGGTCAGCACGACGTTGCGCGAGTCGCTGGCGATGATGCCGTTGCCGGCATAGCTCTCGTCGTTGGTGCAGCGGTCGAACTGCTCCGGACCGCCGGTGCAGTTGTTGGCCGTGCAGTGGTTGACGATGCAGGAGGAGTGGTCGGTCACCTCGAGGCAGCCGACTTCGACGTTGGAGCTGCCGGTCATGTCGATCACGACGTAGGCGCCGCGCGTGCCCCACAGCTCGGGCGGCGCGCTGCAACCCTGGTCGTGGCCCTGGCCGAGGATGCGCGTCTTGTGCGCGGCATCGGGGCCGGACGGGATCGGCTGCATGTGGCAGTCGGCGGTGTAGGTCGAATAGCACACGCCGGTTTCCGGCGCGCCGTAGCCCATCATGTAGCTGCCGTTGCCGATGTAAAGCGTGTCGCCGCCAGCGATGCGCGGCGCGACGTGGTGTTCGTTGTTCACGGGCGGAAGGGCGATGAATGGGTGCGACCAGGCGCAGGCCTGGGCGGTGCCGCTGCCCGGATAGGGGGCGTCGGCGCGGCCGGTGCACTGCTCGGC
>JAEZQS010000110.1 GCA_023412995.1 Pseudomonadota bacterium | reverse complement strand
GCCGTGGCCCGCGCGTAGCCGCCGCCGCGCGTCGGCCCCGCGCCGCCACGGCTCAGGGCTGCAGCGAGGCCACCACCCCGGCGCAGGCGCTGTCGAACCCGGCATTCCAGGCCGCCGGCGTCTGTGCCAGCACCGGACGCTGGCAGCGCACTTCCACCGCGACCGTGCCGAGCAGGGTGAAGCTGTCACGCACGTCGTAGGTGGTGCCGCCGCGCACCACGGTGTAGTGGTGGGTGGACGAGCCGCCGGCCGAACCCGCGCTGGCGTAGCCGGGCTGCTGCTTCGAGCGCTCGAACTCCTCCTGCACCACGGTGGCGAACTGCGCGGCATTGGCGAGCTGGCGTGACTTGACCGTCACGGTCGCGCTGTCGTTGCTGCCGCTGGCCGTCGCGTCCGGCACGGAGAACGCGATCGCCTGCGGGTTGCCGTCGGTCTTCTCCATCACGGCGGTCCACTCCGCCGGCGCACGGAAATGCACCTGGCCGCCATGCAGGGCGAAGTCGCCGGGTGCCTGTGCACGGGCACCGGAGGAGGCAAGCACCAGCACGCAGGCGGCAAGGGTCGGGATCGGTTTCACGATGTCACTCCGGTTCGGTGGCGAAGCGGGCGAGCGGAATTCCCAGCCATTCCAGCGCCGCGCCGTGGAAAAGCCGGGCCACCCGCGCGGGCGGCAGGCCGAGCGCGGCAATGCCGCTGCCGGGTTCCTGCTCGCCGAGCGGGAAGGGGTAATCGGTGCCGAGCATCACGCGCTCGCCGCCGGTCACCTCCAGCAGGTAGCGCAAGGCGGCGTCGTCGTGCACGCAGGAATCGAAGTAGAGGCGCCCGAGGTACTCGCGCGGATTGCGCGCGTTGTCGGTGGCGACGAGGTCCGGCCGCATGCGGAAGCCGTGTTCGATGCGGCCGATGGTGTAGGGGAACGATCCGCCGCCATGCGCGAAGCAGACCTTCAGCCGCGGCAGCCGCTCCAGCACGCCGCCGAAGATCAGGCAGCACGCGGCGCGCGACTGTTCCGCCGGCATGCCGACCAGCCACGGCAGCCAGTAGCGCGGCATCGATTCGCGTCCCATCATGTCCCACGGATGCACGAGGATCGCCGCGCCCAGCTCCGCCGCTGCCTCGAAGAACGGAAACAGCTCGGGTGCGTCCAGGTTCCAGTCGCCGCAATGCGAGCCGACCTGCACGCCGGCGAGCCCGAGCTGGTCCACGCAGCGCTCCATCTCCTGGATCGCCAGCGTCGGCGCCTGCAGCGGCACGGTGCCGATGCCGACGTAGTTGCGCGGGTAGCGGCGGCAGGTTTCGGCCATGTCGTCGTTGAGGTGGCGGTGCAGCTCGAGCGCCTGCGACGGCCGCGCCCAGTACGAGAACATCACCGGTACGGTCGACACGACCTGCACGTCGACGCCGAAACGGGCGTATTCGGCAATGCGCACTTGCGGGTCGAACGCGTTGGTCCAGACCTCGCGGAAGAACCTGCCGTCCTTGTAGATGCGGTGGCGGCCCTGCGCCTGCACCATGACCGGGAAGCGGTCGTCGCCGTAGCGGGTGGCGAGGTCGGGCCAGGCCGGCGGCAGGATGTGCGCGTGCATGTCGATCTTGAGCATCCGCGCAGTTTAGCGCGCGCTGGCGGCCAATCGGGACCGCCATCCGCGACCGGCTTCCCGGTTCGGCGCCGGCGTCGCATCGGCCGCCCGCGCACTCAGGCGTCGACGGCGGCCGCGCGCTGGCGCAGCAGGTGGGCCAGCGTGTCGAGGCTGTCGGTCAAGCGGTCGAAGGCGTCGGCCACGGCGTCGCTGGCGGAATCGCCGGTGGCGGACGCGCCGAGAACGGCCGCCAGCGCGCGTTCCTGCCGGCGCAGGCTGCCGCCCCGTGGCAGCGTGCCCTCGCGCAGGCACCCCGCCAGTTCCGCCAGGCGGGAATCGAGGCGCGCAGCGAACGCCTGCACCTCGCCGTGCAGCGGCAGCGGCGCATCGTGCAGGCGCGCGGCTTCCAGCGCCATGGAGGCGCGCACGAAGCGGTTGGCATTGGCGAACACGCCGCTGGCGAGTGCATGCAGGCGGCGGTCGCGTCCGGGCTCGTCGCGCAAGCGGTCGAGCGAGGCCTGCGCGTTGCTGCGGGCGCTGCGGGCGGCCGTGCGCGCACGCACGCGCGCCGCCTCGTCGCCTGCCATGACGGTGGCGAAATACCGGCGGTAGGCATCGAGCATGCCCGCCAGGGCGGGTGCGGCGCGGCGGTGCTCCCACGTGGGCCAGAGCGCATAGGCAGCGAGCGCGAAGGCGCTGCCGGCCACCGTGGCGAGGCCGCGTGCGGCCATCGATGTGCCCGGGGGCACGCCGGCAAAGGACAGCAGGATCACCACCAGGCCCGTCAGCATGACCACGCCGAGCCCGTAGTGGATGGTGGTGGTGAGGCGGAAGCCCACGCACAGGAGCCCCAGCAGCAGCAGGCGTTCGGCCTCGCTTCCGAAGGCGTGGTGGACCAGCACGGTGGTCAGCACGAGCCCCGCCAGCGTGCCGGCGACGCGCAGCAGCCCGACGCGGAAGGTGCCGGCGAAATCGGGCTTGAGCACGATCGCGGTGGTCATCGGGATCCAGTAGCCGTGTGCGAGGCCGAATGCGCGCTCGCCGGCGATCGCGAGCGCGAGGCAGGCGCCGCAGCGCAGCGCATGGCGGAACGCCACCGACGACAGGCGCAGGTTGGCGCGCAGCACGGCGGTGGCATCGCGCGGGCGCAGGGCGCGCGGCAGGCGCTCCTCGGCGG
>JAEZQS010000074.1 GCA_023412995.1 Pseudomonadota bacterium | reverse complement strand
CCGCCGAGGCGATGGCGCGCCAGGCAGGCGCCGGCATCGTGCTCGCCGAAGAGTTCGAAACCGACGCCGCTTGAGCCAGGCCGCGGCGGCCGCTCTTCGCAGCCGGCGAGACCTGCCGCCGCATACTGCGCCGATGCCCATCGATCCCACCCGCCTGGACCGACCCCTGCGCATCAAGGGGCGCGGCGCCGCCTCCAACCCGCAGGGCCGCTTCGAGACCCGCGCGACCACGCGCGAGGACGATGGCTGGACCCGCGAGGAGGACGCGACGCCGCGACCGTCCACGCAGGTGACGCTCGAACACGCCCGCTCGATCATCAGCCGGAACGACTCACCGGACATCCCCTTCACGCAGTCGATCAACCCGTATCGCGGCTGCGAGCACGGCTGCATCTACTGCTACGCGCGGCCCTCGCACGCCTACCTCGACCTCTCGCCCGGGATCGATTTCGAGACCAAGCTCTACGCCAAGGAAAACGCGGCGGAGCAGCTGCGCGTGGAGCTGGGCCGCAAGGGCTACGTCTGCTCGCCGATCAACCTCGGTGCCAATACCGATCCCTACCAGCCGATCGAGCGGCGCCATGCCATCACCCGCTCGATCCTCGAAGTGCTGGCCGAATGCGGGCACCCGTGCACGATCGTCACCAAGAACGCGCTGATCGAGCGCGACCTCGACCTGCTGGTGCCGATGGCGCGCGCCAACCTCGTGCACGCGTTCGTCTCGGTCACCTCGCTCGACAACCGCCTTTCCGCGACCCTCGAGCCGCGCGCGAGCGCACCGCACCGGCGCCTCGAAGCGGTCGCCACGCTCAATGCCGCGGGCGTCCCGTGTGGCGTGATGGTGGCACCCGTCATCCCGATGGTGACCGACTGCTGGATCGAGCGCATCGTCGAAGCGGCCGCCGCCGCCGGTGCGAAGCGCGCCGGCTACACCGTCCTGCGCCTGCCGCATGAATTGAACGACCTGTTCCGCGAATGGCTCGACCTGCACGCGCCCGACCGCGCGGAACACGTGATGAGCCTGGTGCGGCAGATGCGCGGAGGTCGCGACAACGACCCCCGCTTCGGCTCGCGCATGCGCGGCGAAGGCGCGTTCGCCCAGCTGATCCGCCAGCGCTTCCACCTCGCCTGCCGCCGCCACGGCATCAACGGCACGCGCAATGTGCCGCTCGACGGTTCCCGCTTCGTCCCGCCGCGTGCCGCGACTGCGCAGGGCGAGCTGTTCTGACCTGGAAGGTCAAGCTGAAAGCTTGAACCACGAAGCACATAGGGCACACGAAGAAGGCAAGGGCGAAAGGGCGAGAGCCACACCGCGCACTCCGCGAAAGCAATCCCTGCAGTGGGGACATTTGCAGCGACCGCTCGAACGCACTGGAGAGAGCACCGCCAGGGATGCTCTTACCCGCTTTTCAGCTCGCCATTCCTTCCTTGCTTTCTCCGTGTGCTCCGTGTCGAAGGCTTGCGATCGGCCAACCGTCAGGCGGAGATGGCGAGGCGTTCGTTGCGGTAGATCTGCACGGTCGCGGCGTAGGCGATCGCGGCGGCGAGGGCGCTGCTGGCGAAACAGAGCAGCAGGTCGGAGGCGCTGACCGCATCGCCGCGCAGCAGGCGCGTGATGGTGACCTGCTGCCCCATCAGCGGCACGGCGTACATCCAGGTCTGCGTCTTGAGCGGAAACAGGGACAGCAGCAGGGTCGGCACGACCGGCACGAACATCAGCAGCGAGAGGTAGGTCTGCGCCTCGCGGTAGCTCTTGGCGAATGCCGCGGCGAGCGTCTGCAGGCTGGCCAGCACGATCACCAGCGGCAGCATCACGAACAGGGTCAGGAGGCCGAAGCGGGGGCCCATTTCCAGGCTCATGCCGAGCTTGGCGGTGGGCATGAACTGGCCCGCGACCGAGAACGCGACGATGCTGAGCAGCAGCGTGGTGACGGCGAACGCGCAGGTCGCTCCCAGCTTGCCGGCCAGGATGCGGCCGCGGCTGACGGGGTTCGCCAGCAGCGGCTCGAGCGATTGACGCTCGCGTTCGCCGGCCGTCGTGTCGATCGCCAGTGCCATGCCGCCGATGAACACGCCGAGGATGAAGAAGTACGGCAGCATGCCGAACATGGTGCCGCTGCGCGCCTGCGCGGTGGACTGGTCGCGCGAGGCGACCACCAGCGGCCGCGTGATGGTGGGCGACAGGCCGCGCGCGACCAGGCGCAATGCACCGGTCTGCTGCGACTGCGCCTCGAGCAGGCTGCGCAGGCGCGCGACCGATCCCTGCGCGTCGCGCTGCGATTCGTCATAGACCAGCTCGACCTGGGCCGGCTCGCCGCGCCGCCAGGCATCGGGGTAGCTGGCCGGGATGCGCAGCACGAGGTCGGCGTCGCCTTCGCGCACCGCGCGTTCCGGATCGTCCGGCGCGGGCTTGATCTCGACCCCGCTGCGTTCGAGCGCGGCGAGCAGGTTGGGGGCGTGGGCGGCGCCCACCACTGGGACCGGCAAGGGCTTCTCCGCCTTCTCGATCTCGCGCGTGACGGCGGCATTGATGATCAGCACGAAGATGACTGGCGCCATCAGCGGACCGGTGAGCAGCGTGTTGATGACCGTGCGGCGGTCGCGCAGGTTCTCGCGCACTTCCTTGGCGAACACGGTGAGGATCGTCATCATGCGGTGGCTCCCGGTCGGCAGGCGTGAAGCAGGTGGCAGTGCAGGCACGTCATGCGGCCAGGCCCTCTTCCGAACCGATGATGCGCACGAATGCGTCCTCGAGGTTGGCGGCGCCGGTCTGCTCGCGCAGCACGTCCGGTGCCGCATCGGCTACCACGCGTCCGCGCGCGATCACCACGATGCGGTCGCACAGCGCGCCCACCTCCTGCATGATGTGGCTGGAGAAGAGCACGCAGCGTCCCTCCGCCTTGAGGCGGCGCATGAAGGCGCGCATCGCCCGCGTCGCCATGACGTCGAGGCCGTTGGTCGGCTCGTCCAGGATCACGTTGCGCGGATCGTGCACCAGCGCCCGGGCAATCGCCGTCTTGACGCGCTGGCCCTGCGAGAATCCTTCGGTGCGGCGATCGAGGATGTCGGCCATGTCGAGCGCCGCGGCGAGCTCCCCGATGCGCCGCGAGCGGGTGGCCGCATCCAGCCCCTGCAGGCGGGCGAAATAGTCGATGTTCTCGCGCGCGCTGAGGCGCTTGTACAGGCCGCGTGCATCGGGCAGCACGCCGAGGCGGCGGCGCACCTCGATCGCACCGGTGGTGGCGTCGATGCCATCGACGCGGATGCTGCCGCTGTCCGGTCGCATCAGGGTGTAGAGCATGCGCAGGGTGGTGGTCTTGCCGGCGCCGTTGGGCCCGAGCAGGCCGGTGATCTCGCCGTCGCGCGCGACGAAGGAGACGCCGTCCACCGCGCGGACCTCGCCGAAGGCCTTGTGCAGGTCGCTTGCCTCGATCATGGCGCCGCTCCGTTGAAGTCGATGAAGGCCGGGACCGGCCCGAAGTCCTTGACGCAGCCGGCATCGAGCGCGGCCGGATCGGGGTGGTCGAGGAAACGTGCGACCAGGCGCGGGAAGCAGCCCCGCCCGATCACGTTGTGGCCCTGCCCCTTCGCCACCAGCACGCGTGCGTTCGGCAGGCCCTTGCCGATCGCTTCGGCGTAGCGGGGCGGCGTGACCGGGTCGAGCTCGCCCGAGAGCACCAGCACCGGCTGCGTTCCCGCGAACGCGTCGTTGAAACCGGCGGCGCGGGTGCCGTGCGGCCAGATCGTGCATTGCGTGCGCAGGGCGTCGGTCATGCGGGTGCCGAGCAGCGTGCCGGCATCGGCCGGATCGGGCTGCAGCCGGTCGATGTCCTCGCTGCAGAGGACGGACAGCTGCATGGCATTGTCGCCGAGGCTCTCCAGCTCCCGCGCCAGCATGCCCAGCTGCGCCACCAGCGGCGCATGATCGCCGGCCAGCGCCTGCTCGATCGTCAGGGGGAGCAGGGCCGCGGTTTCCGGCATGTAGGCATACAGCCGCGCCAGCATTGCCAGCGAGTCCGCATCCAGCCGCAGCGACTTGCGGGCGTTGTCGACCGGATCCCGGTAGGCCACCTCGACCGGTTGCGCCGCCAGCGTCTCGCGCAGGCGATGGAGGTCCGCCCAGGGATCGCCGTAGGCGCCCGCGCAGGCGGGCGTCGCGGTGCAGACGGCGAACTGCGCCTTCAGCGCGTCGTCCAGGTTGCGCGCGAACTCCGCGCCGAGTGCTTCGCCGTTCGGCACCGCGCTGTCCAGCACGATGGCGCGCACGGCCTCGGGGTAGGCACGGGCGTACTGCTGCGCGACGCGGGTGCCGTAGGAAATGCCGACCAGGTCGAACTGCGGCGCGCCGAGCGCCTGGCGCACGGCCTCGAGGTCGCGCAGCGCCATGCCGGTGGTGTAGAAGCGGGGGTCGGCATGCTGGCTGACGCGTGCCAGGCAGTCCCTCGTGCGGCCGGCCATGGCGCCCGGATCCAGCAGCGCCTCGTCCTCGTCGAGCTGGCCGCAGGACAGCGCGTTCGAGCCGCCGGTACCGCGCTGGTCCAGCAGCAGCACATGGCGGTGGCGCTGCAGCGGTGCGAAGGCCGGCGCGGCCTGCGGCCAGCTCTCCACCGCGGACTGGCCGGGTCCGCCCGCCAGCAGCACGGCTATGTCGGCATCGGCCACCTCGTCCTGCGCCGGCACCAGCGCCAGGCGCAGCGCGATCTTCCGGCCGCCGTCCGGGGCATCCCAGTTTTCCGGCACCTGGAACGGCGCGCACCAGGCGGCGGTGGTGGCGGCCGAATGCGGCTGCGGCAGTTCGCACGGCGCGAAGGCCAGCGTGCCGGCGGTGAATCGCTTGCCATGGGCCGGAATGGCGATGCCGCCCCCATGGCTGTCGGCATCGGGCGTGCCGAAGTGGCGGTACAGCACGAATCCGGCAGCCAGCGCGACCACGGCGATGCGGAGCAGGCGCTTCTTCATTGGATGGATTCCCCCTCGGGATGGAACAGGGCTTCGATGGGCGCGCCGAACAGCTGCGCGATGCGGAAGGCGAGCGGGAGGCTGGGGTCGTACCGCGCCGTCTCGATCGCGTTGACGGTCTGGCGCGACACCTCCAGCCGCTCGGCCAGTTCGGCCTGCGACCAGCCGCGGGCAAGGCGCAATTCGCGCACGCGGTTCCTCATTCGCCGCCGCCGGCCAGGCGATGCGCCAGCCATTGGCGCGCGGCCGAGTAGCTGAGCAGCAGCGCCGGGAACACCCAGATCAGCACGTCCCCGCCAAGGTTCGCCACCCCGGCGGCAGCAAGGAACCCGCCCACGAGGCTGAGGAAACCGACCAGCGTGGTGGCGCCACCCAGGGCCAGGAGATGCACCCGCTGCTGGAACTCGTCGCTCCGCCGCACGCGCTCCACCATCGCGTGGATCACGAACGCGAGCGGCAGCACCGGCGTCAGCGCCAGCAGCGCCTTCACCGGCAGCGACCAGTCCTCGCGCACATGGGGCCAGACCAGCAGGACGAGGGCGACGTACACCGCCATGCCGGCATTGATGCGGGTGCGGAAACGCAGGGGTGCGGGGCGGGAGGCGGGAGCCATGGAGGTGTCGCTATGTCAAGGTCACTTGACACAACGATAGTGGCGCGACGGCCGCGCTGTCAAGCATCCTTGACATTGCTGCCTTTCGCGGGGCGCCGTCCCGCCGCGGATTGTCAATCCCCCCGCTCCGAGGGATGCGAACCCCGTCACATTCGTACGTTGGTCCCGTTCCGGTTCTGTGGGCTACGGCACATTCCGCGGCTTGCCGGCTTGGCACGCGCTTTGCTACCGCCGTCCCGCCTGCTCCCGACGACGATGCGAAGGGCATCGATATCGCGGAAGGCGGGTCATCCGTCCGCAAGGACACCAAACAGGGGATTACCGCAATGAACACCATCAAGACCGCCAGCATCCTGGCAGCGGCCGTGCTTGGCCTGGGGCTCTGCTCCGCCCAAGCGGCTGGCACCGACACCTCCAGCATGCCGGTTCAGATCGTCATCACCAACGCTTGCAACGTCAGCGCCGTCGCGCCGACCACCATGGATTTCGGAACCCGCGGCCTCCTCAACGCGAACTTCGACGCCACCTCCACCATCACTGTGACCTGCACCACCGGTGCCGGCTACACGGTCGCGCTGAACGGCGGCGGCGGCGGCAACATCAATGCGCGCCGGATGATCAACGGCGCGAACAACGTCGGCTACCAGCTCTATAAGGAATCCGCCCGCACCACCATCTGGGGTGACGCGGGCGCGGCCACGGTCGCCGGCACCGGAAACGGCACCGCGCAGACGCTGACCGTATACGGACGCGTGGCTTCGCAGACGACGCCCCCGGCCGGCACCTACACCGATTCGGTCACCGTCACCGTCACCTACTGAGCCCCACGGCCATGCGCACCGCCAGGTCCGCCGGCTTCCACCGGCTCGCCCTCGCCACTGCCCTCAGCCGCCATGCCGGCGGCTGCGAGCAGCCTGCAGGTGGCGCCGACCGGGCTCGATTTCCCGGCCGGTTCCACTGCCCAGGCACTGTGGCTGACCAATACCGGCAGCGAGGAGCTGGCGGCGCAGGTGCGGGCGTTTGCCTGGACCCAGGCGGGTGGCGAGGATGTGCTCGAGCCTACCCGGGCACTGCTTGCCAGCCCGCCGATGCTGCGCATCGCGCCGGGCGCGCGCCAGCTGGTGCGGGTCATCCGCAGCGGCGGCGCGCCAGCGGTGGACGAGCAGGCCTACCGCATCGTCGTTGACGAACTGCCGCCACCGCAGGACGCCGGGGCGAGCGGCGTTCAGTACGTGCTGCGCTATTCGATCCCGGCCTTCGTCGCCGGGACCGCGGCGGTGCCGCCCCGGCTCGCCTGGACCACCGCGGTGGTCGATGGCGCGTTGCAGCTGGAGGTGGCCAACCACGGCGGCACCCACGCGCAGCTCGCCGCGGTATCGCTCCTCGGCGCCGACGGCACGCCGACCCAGGTCCATCCGGGGCTGCTCGGCTACGTGCTTCCCGGCGCGGACATGCACTGGCGCGTTGCCATTCCAGCGGGCGTGGATGCCGCGAATGCCCGCATCGAGACGCAGGTCAATGGCAATCCGACCGAACTGCCGCCGCCGGCTGGCGCACTGCCTCGCTAGCGCGCTGCTGCTCGGTGCCGGCGCCCACGGCGTGGCGCACGCGGCAGGCGAGGCAGCAGCAGCGGAAGCGCCGGGCGACGCCGCGGTCGAGATCATCGACGACGGCGGCGCCGCGTCGGAAGGCGGCGACGCGCTGTACCTCGACGTGGAGCTCAATGGCAGCCCGACGCGCCGCATCGCGCGCTTCTCGCAAACGGAAGGGCGCCTGCGCACCGGGTCGGAAACGCTGCGCCAGCTCGGCTTCCAGCTGCCTGCGGCCACGGGCCCGATGCTGGCGCTCGACGATCTTTCCGGCGTCAGCTACCGCTACGACGCGCCACGCCAGCGCATCGCGATCACGGCGCCGCTCGCGCTGCTGCCGCGCGACACGACGCGGCTCAACGCAGTCGAAACGCCCGTCGTGCCGGCGCAGGCCTCGCCGGGCATCCTGCTCAACTACAACCTCTACGGCAGCCGCACGCAAGACGACGCCAGCGGCCTTTCCGCCTACGGCGAGCTGCGCACGTTCGGCGCCTGGGGCGTGCTTGACACCACCTGGGTGACGCGTGTCGCCGATTCGCCCGGCAGTCCTCCGACGGCCGATTCGCAGCGGCTCGACACCGCGTGGACACGCTCGTTCGCCGGATCGGCTACGGTGCTGCGGGTGGGCGATGCGATCACCGGTTCGCTGCCCTGGTCGCGTGCGACGCGCCTCGGTGGCGTGCAGTTCCAGCGCGATTTCGCGCTGCAGCCCGAACGCATCACGTTCCCGGTGCCGGCCTTCCTCGGCCAGGCCGCCCTGCCTTCGACGATCGACCTGTACGTCAACGGCCTGCGCCAGTACAGCGGCGATACGCCGGCAGGCCCGTTCCAGCTCGACTCGGTGCCGATCGTCAACGGTGCCGGCGAAGCGCAGGTGGTCGTGACCGACATCATGGGGCGCCAGTCCACCTACAGTTTCCCCTTCTATACCACCAGCCAGCTGCTGCAGCCCGGCCTCAGCGACTGGTCGGTGGAGGCAGGGTTCGTGCGCGAGGATTACGGCACGAAGTCGTTTTCCTACGACGCCGAACCGGTTGCGAGCGGCGTCTGGCGGCGCGGCCTGAGCGATCGCCTCACGGTCGAGGCGCATGGCGAAGCGGGCGACGGCCTGGCACTGGGCGGCGCGGGCGGCGTGCTGCAGCTGGGCCAGGCGGGCCTCGTCACGGGGTCGGTGTCGTACAGCCGCTGGCATGGCACCAGCGGCAGCCAGGCGTCCCTCGGCTATGCCTGGCGCAATCCCTGGTTCAACCTGTCGCTGGACAGCACGCGCACGCGCGGTGACTACCGCGACATCGCCTCGCTGACCGGCCTGCCACCGGCGCAGCGCAGCGAGCGGGCGCTCGTCGGCTTCACCTGGGCGCCGCTCGGCAGCATCGGCGCCACCTACGTGCGCCTGGATTATCCCGGCGAGGACCGCTCGCGCTTTGCCAGCGCCTTCTGGTCGCGCCAGTTCGGCCAACGCTACTCGCTGGGCGCCAGCGTCAACCAGAACCTGGATGACCATGACGACCGCAGCGCCTTCCTCAGCCTGACCGTGTCGTTCGGAGACCGCCTGATGGCCGGTGCTTCGCTACAGCATGACCGCAACGGCAACGTGGCGGCCGTGGAAGCCAGCCGTTCGATGACTGCCGATGGCGGCTTCGGCTGGCGCGCGCGGGTGCAGGACGGCTCGGGGCTGCGCGGCGGCCAGGCGGAGCTCGGCTGGCGCGGCGAGCGCGGCCAGCTGCTGGCCGGCGTGCAGTCGCTCGATGGCGCGGGTGCCGCCTACGCCGGCTTCGATGGCGCGCTGGTCTGGATGGATGGCCACGCCTATGCCGCGCGCCGTGTCGATGATGCGTTCGCGGTCGTCGCGACGGGCGTGCCTGGCGTGCCGGTGAAGCTCTCCAACCGCGAGATCGGTCGCACCGACGCCGACGGCAACCTGCTGGTGACGCAACTCAATGCCTGGCAGCGCAACCAGCTCGCGATCGATCCGCTGCAGCTTCCGGCCGACACCCGCATCGACAGGGTCGAGGGCGAAGTGGTGCCCTACGACCGCTCCGGCGTGCTGGTCGATTTCCGGGTGAAGCCGGTGTCTGCCGCCAGCGTGGTACTGGTCGATGCGGGCCGCGCGCCGCTGCCGGTCGGCACCGTGGTCGAGCGCGAGGGCGGCGAATCGGCGCGCGCGATGGTCGGTTACGACGGCATCGTCTACCTGGAAGGCCTCGATGGACGCACGACGCTGCGTGCACACACCGCGCGCGGATTGTGCCACGTCACGTTCGAATTCCAGGGCGAGCCGGGTGAGGTGCCAATGATCGGTCCGCTGGCCTGCAGGGAGGGATCGCCTTGAGGAACATGCGCCACTGGCTTGCCGGGTTTCTGCTCCTCGCGGCGGCACTCGCCGCCAGGCCGGGCAACGCGGCCAACATCACATGCAATGCCACGCTCACCGACATCAACTTCGCGGTCAATCCGCTGTCGAGCCAGTCCGATGCAACGGCAACGCTGTCCTACGACTGCCACAACGACTCATGGTTCACGCGCTACTCCGCAACCGTGTGCTTCAGCATCGGTGACGGGGCCCAGGGCGGCGCTGCGGCCAACCCGCGCCGCATGTTGAACGGCACCCTGCCGCTCTGGTTCCAGCTCTACCAGGATCCGGCGCGCACGGTCGTATGGGGCAGCAGCTTTTTTGGCATCAATACACCCGTCGCCATCCCGGTCACACTCAGCGCTGGAGCTTCGACCAGCGGGACACGGACCATGTATGGGCGCGTGCAGGCCGGCCAGACCGCGGCTATGCCGGGGCTGTACCTGGATGACTTCCATGGAGCGCACACCGCCATCGCCGTGAACGAGCGCTCCGGCACCTCGCCCCCAGGCAGTTGCACCACCACGCAGGAAGGCGACGACTTCGGCTTCACCGCGCGCGCTACCGTCACTGCGCAATGCTCGGTCAGCGCCGGCACGCTCGACTTCGGCAATGCCGGCCTGCTGACCAGCGCCACCGACAGCACCACGGCGATCAGCGTGCAGTGCGCCAACGGCGTGCCGTACCAGGTCGGCCTCGGCAACGGCCAGAACGCCAGCGGCACCACCCGCCGCATGCGCAACGCCACCCGCTACGTGACCTACGAGGTGTACCGCAACAGCGGACGCACGCAGCGCTGGGGCAACACGCTCAACACGGACACGGTCACCGGCACCGGCAATGGCAACATCCAGAACCTCAGCGTCTACGGCCGCGTGCCGCCCCAGACGACACCCAACGCGGGCGCCTACACGGACGTGGTGGTGGTGACGGTGACGTATTGAGGGAGCCGGGAATGGGGAATGGGGAATAGGGAATGGCGGAAGCGCCAAGCAATAGGCGCGGTTACGCCCAGCGCTTTTGCCTTCGCTTCCTACCATTCCCCATTCCCCATTCCCTGCCTTACCGCGCCGACACGTACTTCTCGCGGCGGATGCGGGCGACGGGCAGGCCAGCGTCTTTCAGCAGGGCGAAGGTCTCGTCCACCATGTCGGGGTTGCCGCAGAGGTAGGCGATGTCGTGCTCGGCATGGGGCATGAGGGCGGCCAGGGCCACCTGGCAGCGGCCGCTGCGATCGCACGGCCGCGGTACGGCGCGCGGGGCGCGGCTGAAACAGGCGTGGTAGCTGAAACCCGGCACCTCGCGCGCGAAGGCCTCGAATTCGTCACCGTACAGCAGCTCGCCTTCGTTGCGCGCTCCCTGCACCAGCGCGAAGGTGCAGCCGCGGGTGCGGGTGAGGTTGCGGATCTGCGGCAGCATCGCGCGGTAAGGGGTGATGCCGGTGCCGGTGCCGATCAGCAGGTAACGCCTGTTGGCGTCGGCTTCCATCAGGCAGAAGCGCCCGTACGGGCCGCTCGCATCGATGGTGTCCCCCTCGTCCAGCTGCGCGAAGATCGCCGTGGCCGCGCCGCCTTCGACGTAGGAAACCGCGATCTCGATCCGCTGCACGGGTGCGCCGCTGCCGTCGCCCACCGTCGCCACCGAGTAGCTGCGCTTGGTCGGCTTGCCGTCGGCATAGTGGAAGTGCATCTGGATGAACTGCCCCGGCACGAACGCGAATGGCTGGCCGTCGGCGCGCTCGAATTCCAGGTGGCGCACGGCGGGAGCCAGCATGCGGCTGGCGACGAGGCGGAGCTTGAATTGTTCCATCGGCGGCGGCACTGCAGGGGATGGCAGGACAGCCGGCTATACTAGCAGGCTGCCGCGCCGCCCCATTCCACCGCTGGCCCGCCCATGACCCCTGTCCCCGCGCTCGACGTCGTCGAGCTCAAGAAGACGTACGCCAACGGCGTCGAGGCACTGAAAGGCATCTCCCTGACGGTGCAGCCGGGCGACTTCTTCGCCCTGCTGGGTCCCAATGGCGCCGGCAAGTCCACCCTGATCGGCATCCTCTCCTCGCTCGTCAATCCGAGCGGCGGCGATGCGCGCGTGTTCGGCGTGTCGGTGCGGGAAGACCGCAACGCCGCCATGCGTCTGATCGGGCTGGTGCCGCAGGAACTGAACTTCAACATGTTCGAGCGGCCGTTCGACATCTGCGTCAACCAGGCCGGGTTCTACGGAATCCCGCGCGCCGAGGCGCGCGTGCGGGCCGAAAAGTACCTAAGGCAGCTCGTGCTGTGGGACAAGGCGTTCCACCCATCGCGCTCGCTCTCGGGGGGCATGAAGCGGCGCCTGATGATCGCGCGCGCCATGATGAGCGAACCGCGGCTGCTGATCCTGGACGAGCCGACGGCCGGCGTGGACATCGAGATCCGCCGCTCGATGTGGAAGTTCGTCAGCGCCATCAACGCCGCCGGCACCACGGTGATCCTCACCACGCACTACCTGGAGGAAGCCGAGCAGCTGTGCCGCAACATCGCGATCATCGACCACGGCCGCATCGTGGAGAACACCTCGATGCGCAAGCTGCTGGCCAAGCTCGATGTCGAGAGCTTCGTGTTCGACCTCGCCGCGCCGGCGGAGACGCTGCCCGACGTCCATGGCGTGCGCTTCACGCGCATCGACGAGCAGACGCTGGAAGCGGAGATGCCGCGCGAGCACGACCTGAATTCGCTGTTCGCCGCGCTCTCCGCCCATGGCGTGGTGGTGCGCTCGATGCGCAACAAGTCCAACCGGCTGGAAGAGCTCTTCGTGCGGCTGGTCGAGAAGAACGGCGCGGAGGCGGCATGAACGCGCATGTGCGGCCCGCCACGACGGCCAACCTGGTCGCGCTCGGCACCATCATGCGGCGCGAGGTCGCGCGCATCCTGCGCATCTGGACCCAGACCCTGCTGCCATCGGCCATCACGATGACGCTCTATTTCGTCATCTTCGGGCGCATGGTCGGTTCGCGCATCGGCGACATCGTGCCGGGGGTCAGCTACATCGACTACATCGTGCCGGGCCTGATCATGATGGCGGTGATCACCAACAGCTACGGCAACATCTCCTCCTCGTTCTTCGGCGCCAAGTTCGGCCGCTACGTCGAGGAAATGCTCGCCTCGCCGATGCCGAGCTGGGTCATCCTGACCGGCTATGTCGGCGGCACCGTGCTGCGCGGCGTGCTGGTGGCGGTGATCGTGCTGCTGATCTCCCTGTTCTTCACCCGCATCCACCTCTACCACCCGTGGATCACGCTTTCGAGCGTGCTGCTGACCTCGGTGGTGTTTTCGCTGGCCGGGTTCGTCAACGCGGTGTTCGCGAAGAAGTTCGACGACATCGCGCTGGTGCCGACTTTCGTGCTGGCGCCACTGACCTACCTCGGCGGCGTGTTCTATTCGGTCAATGCGCTTGGCAGCCCCTGGCGCGAGATCAGCCACGCCAACCCCATCCTCTACATGGTCAACGCGTTCCGCTACGGCCTGCTCGGCATCAGCGACGTGCCGCTCGGCATCGCCTACGGCGTGATGGCCGGATTCGCAGTGGTGCTGGCCGGCATCGGCCTGTACCTGCTGGAACGGGGTGTCGGGCTGCGGTCATAGGACTGGAGCCGCGGCACTTCGCCCCCATCTGGGTGCCCTGGGCGCCGCCGGCGCCAGCGAGGACATCCCATGATCGAGCGCAGGCCATTCGCGTCCCTGGGTGGCGCGGACCACGGCTGGCTGCATGCCCGCCACCACTTCTCCTTTGCCGGCTACCACGACCCGGCGCGCATGGGCTGGGGCGCGCTGCGCGTGTGGAACGACGACGAGATCGCCGGCGGCACGGGCTTTCCGCCGCATCCGCATGCGGACATGGAAATCATCACCTATATCCGTGACGGCGCCATCACGCACAAGGACAGCATGGGCAACGAGGGCCGCACTGCCGCCGGCGACGTGCAGGTGATGAGTGCCGGGACCGGCGTGCGGCATGCCGAGTACAACGCCGAATCGGAACTGACGCGCCTGTTCCAGATCTGGATCATCCCGGATGCACCCGGTGGCGCGCCCTCCTGGGGCACGCGTCCGTTCCCGAAGGGCGACCGCGCCGGCCGCTTCGTGGTGCTCGCCAGCGGCATGGAAGGCGACGTCGACGCCCTGCCGATCCGCGCCAGCGCGCGCGTGCTCGGCGCGACGCTCGCGGCCGGCGAATCAGTCGCGTACGCGCCCGGCGCGGGACGCCATCTCTACCTGGTGCCGGCGCGCGGCGCGGTCGAGGTCAATGGCGTGCGCATCGAGGCGCGCGATGGCGCCGCCGTTTCCGGCGAGGACCGGCTGCAGGTCCGTGCGCTGGAAGACGCGGAGATCGTGATGGTGGACAGCTTGTGATGGACTGGGGCGAGGCATCGCGCGCCGGTCGGCGCCGGCGCGCGAATGCCGGATAATCGGCGCTAATCCCCGATCACGAATCCTTCTGCCGAGGAGACAACGATGCGCGCCCATGCCCTGCTCGCCGCCTTCGTGCTGCTGCCGTTGTCCGCGGCGGCCGCGGACATCCACCCGGTCGAACAGCCGCTGCTGCACCGGATCGCCGGCGACGTCAGCACGGAGCAGCTGCACGCCACCATCGAACGGCTGGTCGGCTTCGGCACGCGCCACACGCTTTCCGACACCACGTCCGATACACGCGGCATCGGCGCGGCGCGGCGTTGGGTGAAGTCGCGTTTCGAAGCATTCTCGGCCGATTGCGGCGGCTGCCTCGACGTGGTGACGCCTTCACGGGTGTTCACCGGCAAGCGCATTCCGCAGCCGGCGGAAGTGATGGACGTGGTCGCCATCCTCCGCGGCACCGGTGATCCGCAGCGGGTGATCGTCATTACCGGGCACCTCGATTCGCGCCGCACCGACGTGATGGACGCCACCGGCGATGCGCCGGGCGCCAACGATGACGGCTCAGGAACCGCCGCGGTGATCGAGGCGGCGCGGGTGCTGTCGAAGCACCGCTTCCCCGCGACGCTGGTGTTCGCGGCGCTCTCGGGCGAGGAGCAGGGGCTGTACGGCGGCAAGGTGCTGGCCGACTACGCCCGCCAGCAGGGCTGGCAGGTGGAAGCCGATCTCAACAACGACATCGTCGGCAACTCGCGCGGGCAGGACGGCGTGGTCGACAACACGGTCGTGCGGGTCTTTTCCGAGGGCACGAAGAGCAACGAAACGCTGGATCAGGCGAAGTACCGCCGTTACCACGGCGGCGAAGTCGATTCGCCTTCGCGCAACCTCGCCCGCTACATGGCCGGCCTCGCCGACGGCTACCTCGCCAGTTTCCGCGTGCGCATGGTCTATCGCACCGACCGCTTCGGCCGCGGCGGCGACCAGGTGCCCTTCCTCGAGGCCGGCTTCCCTGCGGTGCGGGTGACCGAAGCGCACGAGGACTACACCCGCCAGCACCAGGACATCCGCACGGAAGGGGGCGTCGCCTACGGCGACACGATCGATGGCGTGGACTTCGGCTACCTCGCGCAGGTCACCCGGCTCGATGCCATCACCATGGCGTCGCTGGCAATGGCCCCGGCGCCGGTGTCGGGCGTGGAAATCGAAGGCGCGGTGTCGTCCGACACGACCGTGCGCTGGAAACCGGTTCCGGGTGCGGCCAGCTACCGCGTGTGGTGGCGCGACACCACCGCCCCGCAATGGCAGCGCAGCTACAGCGCCGGCGACGCCACCACGCTGGTGCTGCGCAACGTGGTGATCGATGACGGCTTCTTCGGCGTGAGTGCCGTGTCGTCCGAGGGCTGGTCCAGCCCGGTGGTGTTCCCCGGCGACGCGGGAAGCTTCGACTCGCCGGCTCCCGGGTCAACGTCAAAAGACTGAACCACGACGGCCTGTAGGAGCGCACCCTGTGCGCGACCGGGACGCCGCGCATGTCTTCGCGGCCCAACCTCTCTGCGGGAGTGCCGGTCAGGAAGCCAAAGATTGAACCACGAAGGACACGAAGAACACGAAGAACAGCTAAAGACCCCCTGTAGGAGCGCACCCTGTGCGCGACCGGACCGCGGAGTGGCGCGGAGATCGGGCTGTCGCCCAC
>JAEZQS010000058.1 GCA_023412995.1 Pseudomonadota bacterium | reverse complement strand
CCTGGGCGCAGGCCGGCAGCGCGGCCACCGCCCTGCTGCCGCCGCACGGCGCCCTGCTCGACATCTCCAGGGCCTGACGCCAGATGACTCAGCTCATTGCCGCCTACGAGTGGTTCATCGCCACGTTCCCGACGCTGTCGATGGCGATCGGCCTGCTGCTGTTCCCGCTGTTGCCGCTGATCATCTCGGTGGCGATGTACGTGTACTGGGAACGCAAGGTGATCGGCTGGATGCACGTGCGCCTCGGGCCGAGCAAGATCGGACCGCTCGGCCTGCTGCAGACCTTCGCCGACGTGTTCAAGCTGCTGCTGAAGGAAGTCATCTACCCGGCCAACGCGAACCGCAGCCTGTTCCTGCTGGCGCCGCTGTGGGCGCTGGTGCCGGCGTTCGCCGCCTGGTCGGTGGTGCCGATCGGCAGCCACGTCGCCTGGTCGGACGCCAATGCCGGGCTGCTGTTCCTGCTGGCGATGACCTCGATGGGGGTGTACGGCATCATCCTCGCCGGCTGGGCCTCCAATTCGCGTTACGCGATGCTGGGCGCGATGCGCTCGGCTGCGCAGATAATCAGCTACGAGATCGCGATGGGCTTCTCGCTGGTGAGCGTGCTGGTGCTGGCCGGCAGCCTAAACCTCTCCGACATCGTCGATGCGCAGGCCGGCAACGGCGGGCTTCTGGACTGGTTCCTGCTGCCGCTGCTGCCGATGTTCGTGATCTACTTCGTGTCGGGCGTCGCGGAGACCAACCGCGCGCCGTTCGACATGGCCGAAGGCGAGTCGGAAATCGTCGCCGGCTTCCACGTCGAGTACTCGGGCGCGCCGTTCGCGGTGTTCTTCCTGACCGAGTACGCCAACATGATCCTGGTGTCGTTCCTGGCACCGGTGCTCTTCCTCGGCGGCTGGCTGTCGCCGTTCCCGGTTTCCTGGGGCGTGCTGGGCGCGCCGGGCTGGTGGTGGCTGGTGGGCAAGGCGTTCGTGTTCGCGACGGCCTTCATCTGGCTGCGCGCCACCTTCCCGCGCTACCGCTACGACCAGATCATGCGGCTGGGCTGGAAGGTCTTCATCCCGATCACGATCGCCTGGGTGTTCGTGGCGGCGTGCCTGAAGTATTCCGGTTGGGTCACGGCTGGCGCCTGAGGCGGAACGGACACATGAATCGCGTCACCAACTATCTCAAGAGCCTGTTGCTGCTCGAACTGTGGGCCGGCCTCGGGCTGACCTTCAGGTACCTGTGGCGGCCGAAGTACACGGTGCGCTACCCGATGGAGCACATCCCCAAGTCGGGGCGCTTCCGCGGCCTGCATGCGCTGCGCCGCTATCCCAACGGCGAGGAGCGCTGCATTGCGTGCAAGCTGTGCGAAGCGGTGTGCCCGGCGCTCGCGATCACGATCGACTCGGCACCGCGCGAGGACGGCACGCGCCGCACCACGCGCTACGACATCGACCTGTTCAAGTGCATCTACTGCGGCATGTGCGAGGAAAGCTGCCCGGTCGATTCGATCGTGCTGACGCGTATCAACGAGTACCACTTCGAGAGCTGGCGCGAGGCGGTGGTCACCAAGCCGCAGCTGCTGGAGATCGCCGACCGCTTCGAAGCCGAGATCGCCGCCGACCGGGCGGCGGATGCGAGGTACCGATGAGCAGGGCAGGCATGCCGCAAGGTTTTCGCGCAGGCGACGCGATGAAGGCGACCGCGACGTTCCCGCGCCGCGCGCGGGTGGCCGCGCCGGGGGTGCAGCCATGACGTTCCAGCTGCTCTGCTTCTATGCCTTCGGCGCCATCACCGCGGCCGCGGCGCTGGCGGTGATCTCGGTGCGCAACCCCGTGCACGCCGCGCTGTTCCTGGTGCTGACCTTCTTCTCGACCGCCTGCACCTGGCTGCTGGCCGACGCCGAGTTCCTCGCCATCGCGCTCGTGCTGGTGTACGTCGGCGCGGTGATGGTGCTGTTCCTGTTCGTGGTGATGATGCTCAACATCGACCTCGATCCGCTGCGCGAGGGCTTCGTGCGGGCGCTGCCCGCGGGCCTCCTGGTGGCGCTGGTGATGCTGGCTGAAATGCTGGCGTTGATCGGCGTGCGCGCGATGCAGGTGGCGCCACCCGGCGAGCCCGCGGCCGCGGCGGGCATGTCGAACACGGCCTGGCTCGCCACCGCGCTCTTCAGCCGCTTCCTGCTGCCGTTCGAGGTGGCCGCGCTGATCCTCACCGTCGCCATCATCGCAGCGATCCCGCTCACCCTGCGCCGGCGCAGCGGCGTCAAGACGCAGGATCCCTCGCGCCAGGTGGCGGTCAAGGCGCGCGACCGCGTGCGCCTGGTGAAGATGGCGCCCGAACGCCCCGCCGCCGCCGACCCGGAGTCCGCGCCATGATCACGCTCGCGCACTTCCTCACCCTCGGCACGGTGCTGTTCTGCACGGCCGTGGCCGGCATCTTCATCAACCGCAAGAACGTCATCACCCTGCTGATGTGCATCGAGCTGATGCTGCTGGCGGTCAACACCAACTTCATCGCGTTCTCGCGCTGGCTGGGCGACCCCTCGGGGCAGGTGTTCGTGTTCTTCATCCTCACGGTCGCCGCGGCCGAATCGGCGATCGGCCTGGCGATCCTCGTCGTGCTGTTCCGCAACCGCGCGACCATCAATGTCACCGAAGTCGATTCGCTGAAGGGTTGATGCAGATGGCGCTCTCCCAGACCCTCCTGCTGGCGATCGTGCTGGCGCCCCTCGCGGGCGCGCTGGTCGCCGGCCTGTTCCGCAACCAGGTCGGCCGCGTCGGAGCCGCCACCGCGGCGATTGCCGGCGTGGCGGTTTCCTGCGCGCTGTCGTTCGTCGTGTTCTACCAGCTTGCCTGGGGTGGCGCGGCGACGTTCGACCAGAACCTCTACACCTGGTTCGAGGTTGGCCCTGTCAGCGCGCACATCGGCTTCCTGGTCGACCGCCTGACCGCGATGATGATGGTGGTGGTCACCTTCGTCTCGCTCATGGTGCACATCTACACCATCGGCTACATGGCCGACGACGACGGTTTCCAGCGCTTCTTCAGCTACATCGCGCTGTTCACCTTCTCGATGCTGATGCTGGTGATGAGCAACAACTTCCTGCAGCTGTTCTTCGGCTGGGAAGCGGTGGGCCTGGTGTCCTACCTCCTGATCGGCTTCTGGTTCAAGCGGCCGAGCGCGGTCTTCGCCAACCTCAAGGCGTTCCTGGTCAACCGCGTCGGCGACTTCGGTTTCATCCTCGGCATCGCCGGCGTGCTGGCATGGTTCGGCTCGCTCGACTACGCCAGCGTGTTCGCCGCTGCGGGCGACTCCGGCATCGCCACCCGCACGGTCGAGGTAGTGGCCGGCCACCCGTGGCCAGTGGCGACCGTGGTCTGCATCTGCCTCTTCATCGGCGCGATGGGCAAGTCGGCCCAGGTGCCGCTGCACGTGTGGCTGCCGGACTCGATGGAAGGCCCGACCCCGATCTCGGCGCTGATCCACGCCGCCACCATGGTCACCGCCGGTATCTTCATGGTGGCGCGGATGTCGCCGTTGTTCGAGCTGAGCGAGGCGGCGCTGACCTTCGTGCTGGTGATCGGCGCGACCACGGCGCTGTTCACCGGCCTGATCGGCATCGTGCAGAACGACATCAAGCGCGTGATCGCCTATTCGACCCTGTCGCAGCTGGGCTACATGACGGTCGCGCTCGGCGTGTCGGCCTACGCCGGCGGCGTGTACCACCTGATGACCCACGCCTTCTTCAAGGCGCTGCTGTTCCTCGGTGCCGGTTCCGTGATCGTGGCGATGCACCACGAGCAGGACATGCGCCACATGGGCGGCCTGCGGCGCTACATGCCGATCACCTGGATCACCATGTGGATCGGCTCGCTGGCGCTGGCCGGGACGCCGGGCTTCTCCGGCTTCTTCTCCAAGGACGCGATCATCGAGGCGGCGGGCGAATCGCACCGGCTTGGCGCGGGCTACGCGTATTTCTGCGTGTACGTGGGCGTGTTCGTCACCTCGCTCTACAGCTTCCGGCTGCTCTACATGACCTTCCATGGCCGCGAGCGCTTCACCGTCGACGCCGCGCACGGGCACGGCCACGACGACGCCCATGGCCACCACGCGCCCGGGCACCTCGCGCACGCGCCGCACGAGTCGCCATGGGTGATCACGCTGCCGCTGGTCCTGCTGGCGATCCCATCGGTGCTCGCCGGCTGGGGCACGATCGGGCCGATGCTGTTCGGCGGCTGGTTCGGCGACGCGATCCAGGTCAATCCCGCCAACGACGTGCTGGGCGAACTCGGGCGCGAGTTCCACGGGCCGTTCGCCATGCTGCTGCACGGCTTCGGCTGGTCCTCGCCGCTGTGGCCGGCCCTGGCGGGCTTCGCCGTGGCCACCTGGATCTGGCTGCTCAATCCCGCCCTGGCGGGCAAGGCGAAGCAGGCGCTGCGCCCGGTCTACGACGTGCTGGTCCACAAGTACTGGGTCGACGAGCTGTACCAGGCGGTGTTCGCGCGTGGCGGCGTGGCGCTCGGGCGCGGCCTGTGGAAGGGCGGCGACGCGACGCTGATCGACGGCCTCGCCGTCAACGGCACCGCCGCGGCCGTCAGCCGCACGGCCTATGCGGTGCGCTGGCTGCAATCGGGCTATCTCTACCACTACGCCTTCGCCATGATCCTCGGCCTCGTCGCGCTGCTCGGCGCGGTGTGGTGGCTGGCACGCGCGGCAACCTGACCGGACTGGGGAACGACGGCCCATGCATCTCTTGAGTGTCCTGATCTGGCTGCCGATCTTCGGTGCGATCGGCGTGCTGGCGTTCGGCCGCCAGGCCAACGCCGCGCGCTGGCTCGCGCTGCTGGTCGCGCTGGCGACGCTGGCGCTTTCGATTCCGCTGTGGACCGGCTACGACGCCGCCGGCCCGGTCATGCAGTTCGTCGAAAGCATGGCGTGGATCCCCGCGCTGGGCGCTGACTACGCGCTCGCGGCCGATGGCATCTCGGTCGCGCTGATCGTGCTCACCGCGTTCACCACCGTGCTGGTGGTGATCGGGTCGTGGAAGCCGATCTCCGATCGCGTGGCGCAGTACATGGCGGCGATGCTGGCGTTGGAGGGTTTCCTCATCGGCGTGTTCGCGGCCACCGATGCGCTGCTGTTCTACGTGTTCTTCGAGGCCATGCTCATCCCGATGTTCATCATCATCGGCGTGTGGGGCGGCCCGCGGCGCGTGTACGCCACGCTGAAGTTCTTCATCTACACCTTCCTCGGCTCGATCTTCATGCTGGTGGCGCTGATCTACCTGCACATGAAGACGGGCGAGTTCTCCATCGCCGCCTTCGCCAAGGCCGGCCTCAGCGCGCGCGAGCAGGCGTGGATCTTCTTCGCCTTCCTGCTCGGCTTCGCGATCAAGGTGCCGATGTGGCCGGTGCACACCTGGTTGCCGGACGCGCACGTCGAGGCGCCGACAGGGGGCTCGGTGGTGCTGGCGGCCATCATGCTGAAGGTGGGCGGTTACGGCTTCATCCGCTTCTCTCTGCCGATCACGCCGGATGCGAGCCAGGAGTTCGCCTGGCTGATCATCCTGCTGTCGCTGATCGCGATCATCTACATCGGCTATGTCGCGCTGGTGCAGGACGACATGAAGAAGCTGATCGCGTACTCCTCGATCGCGCACATGGGCTTCGTCACGCTCGGCGTCTTCATCGCCCTCGCCCTCGTGCGCGAGCACGGCAACCCCGAGGCCGCCCGCCTCGGGATCCAGGGCGCGATGGTGCAGATGGTCTCGCACGGCTTCGTCTCCGGCGCGATGTTCTCCTGCATCGGCGTCATGTACGACCGCCTGCACACGCGTCGCATCGCCGACTACGGCGGCCTGGCGAACGTGATGCCGTGGTTCTCCGCCTTCGTGGTGCTGTTCGCGATGGCCAACTGCGGCCTGCCGGGAACGAGCGGGTTCGTGGGCGAGTTCATGGTCATCCTGGCCTCGTTCCAGGACAGCCCGGTGATCGCCGCCTTCGCCGCCTTCACCCTCATCATCGGCGCGGCCTACACCCTGTGGCTGGTCAAGCGGATCATCTACGGCGAAGTCGCCAACGAGCGCGTCGCCACCATGCAGGACCTCGACGTGCGCGAATGGATCGTGCTGGGCGCATTCGCCATCGCGGTGCTCGCGATCGGCATCTATCCCAAGCCGCTGACCGACCTGATGGAACCCGCGGTGCTGCAGATCGTGCAGCAGCTCGGCCTGGCAAAGGTGTGACCGCCACATGATCCTGTTCAATCCCGCCGACCTGACGACGCTGCTGCCGGAAATCTTCCTGCTCGGCGCGACCTGCGTGATCCTGCTGGTCGACCTGTTCGCCGGTGCGAACCGCCGCGACCTCGCCCACTGGCTGTCGCTGGCGGCGCTGCTGGTCGCCGGCGTGCTCGCCTGGCACGTGGCGCCTGCCGACGGCACCACAGTGCCCGCGTTCAATGGCATGTTCCTGCGCGATGGCGTCGGCACGGTGCTCGAGCTCTTCGTGCTGCTGATGACCGGCCTCGTGATGGTGTACGGGCGCGGCTACATGCGCGAACGCGGCCTGCAGGTGGGCGAGTTCTACCTGCTGCTGCTGTTCGCCACCCTCGGCATGCTGCTGCTGGTGTCCGCCGGCAGCCTGGTGACCGTCTACCTCGGGCTGGAGCTGCTGACGCTGAGCTCGTACGCGCTGGTCGCGCTCAACCGCGATTCCGCCCTTTCCAGCGAGGCCGCGATCAAGTACTTCGTGCTGGGCGCGCTGGCTTCGGGCCTGCTGCTGTACGGCATGTCGATGATCTACGGCGCCACCGGCACGCTCGACCTCGCCGGCATCCACGCCGTTGCCGGCGCCGCCGCCGAGGGCCCGCAGCGCACGCTGCTCGCCTTCGGCCTGGTGTTCCTCGTGATCGGCGCGATGTTCAAGCTGGGCGCCGCGCCGTTCCACATGTGGCTGCCCGACGTCTACGAAGGCGCGCCCACGGCGATCACCCTGTTCGTCGGCTCCTCGTCCAAGCTGGCGGCCTTCGGCATGACGTGGCGGCTGCTGGAGGGGGCGATGGGCCCGCTCGCGCCGCAATGGACCCTGATGCTCGCGGTGCTGGCGGTGCTGTCGCTCGCGATCGGCAACGTGTTCGCCATCGCGCAGTCCAACCTCAAGCGCATGCTGGCCTATTCGACCATCTCGCACATCGGCTTCATGCTGCTCGGCTTCGTCAACGGCACGCCCGCCGGCTACGCCGCGGCGATGTTCTACATGATCTGCTACGCCCTGATGGCTGCGGTCGCGTTCGGCATGATCATGCTGCTGGCCCGCGCAGGGTTCGAGGCGGAGGAGATCGACGACTACCGCGGCCTCAACCGGCGCAACCCGTGGTATGCCGGCATCATGGCGATCTCGATGTTCTCGCTTGCCGGCGTGCCGCCGCTGTTCGGCTTCTTCGCCAAGGTGATGGTGCTCAAGGCCGCCATCGACGCCGGCCACCTGTGGCTGGCGATCGTGGCGATCGTGTTCGCCATCGTCGGCCTCTTCTATTACCTGCGCGTGGTCAAGGTGATGTACTTCGATGCGCCGCAGGACGAGGCCCCGCTGCTGCTTCCCGCCGGACACCTGTTCCGCTGGAGCCTGTCGCTCAACGGCCTCGCGCTGGTGGTGCTCGGCATCGCCTGGTGGCCGCTGCTGCACTGGTGCTACCGCGCGTTCGGGGTCGGTGTCGCCGCGGCCGGCGGCGGCTGAACGGCGGGCGGCGCGGCCGTCCTGCGGGCCGCCGTCGCTTGCGAAGCGCGGGCCCAGCCGCTAGACTGCGCAGCTCGGTGCGGGGTGGAGCAGTCTGGCAGCTCGTCGGGCTCATAACCCGAAGGTCGCAGGTTCAAATCCTGCCCCCGCTACCACGGTCCCAGGGAGAGGCCACCTTGCGTGGCCTTTTCCATATCGGCCGCCGGCGCATGGCGCGCC
>JAEZQS010000350.1 GCA_023412995.1 Pseudomonadota bacterium | reverse complement strand
TGCGGTAATCCGAAGGCGCACCGCATCGATCGCGTGTGATGGCGGGATGCGGCGTGTCCGCGCATGCGCCGGTCGCGCGTGATTTGCGGATGCCGCGTGTCCCCGCACGCGCCGGCCCCGATGGATGCGGATCGCTGCGCTCACCGCATCCTGCGGATGACCGGATCGCGCGCGTGGATCCGGTGCGCTCGACGCATAGGCGGGTTCGTGGTCGCGGCTGCGCCGCTCCTACGGGACATCGTGCTTCGCAGGATGCGGTAATCCGAAGGCGCACCGCATCGATCGCGTGTGATGGCGGGATGCGGCGTGTCCGCGCATGCGCCGGTCGCGCGTGATTTGCGGATGCCGCGTGTCCCCGCACGCGCCGGCCGCGATGGATGCGGATCGCTGCGCTCACCGCATCCTGCGGGTGACCGGATCGCGGGCGTGGATCCGGTGCGCTCGACGCATAGGCGGGTTCGTGGTCGCGGCTGCGCCGCTCCTACGACAGCCCCTCGCCCCTCGCCCCGCGCCCGCGCCCGCGTCCCTAGCCCCTAGCCCCTGGCATCACACCGCGCCGGCGCGCTGCCGCTGTCTCCGCATGCGGGCCTGCAGCTCGGCGCGATGGCGGGCGAGCTCCACGGCGTGCTGCACGCGCGCGCCCTCTTCCGGCGCGGCCTGGCCGAGGCGCTTGCGCGCGTCGCAGAAGGCGGCATACGCGCTGCGCACATGGCGCAGCCGGCGCAGCAGCAGTTCCAGCATGATGGCGTCGTCGAGCAGGCCGAGCACTTCCACGTGGTCGGGCACGAGGTCGTCGGGGTCGCTGAAGTAGACCAGCACCGCCAGCACGTCCTCGCGCTCGCCGCCGGTGAGCGCCCAGCCCTCGTCTTCCAGCATCAGGATCAGCCGCTGCACCTCGACCAGGCGCTTGCGCACGAAGCCGGGGGTGGCCGTCGCGCACAGCTGGTCGAGGGCGAGCTTGGCCGCCTCGATCACGTCGATCTCGTCCGCGCAGGCGCTCGCGCGCCGCACCCGTGCGAGCGCCGCATCGAAGCGCTGCAGGTCGGCCGGCTCGAGGTCGAGGGTGATTCGCATGGGCGGCGAGGGTAGTCCCCCATCCCACGGGGGTCAAAGGCCGCAGGTCATGCGGACGGGATTGCAATCGCCCCCGCCGATCGCGCAAGGTTGTCCATCGCCCTCCGGAGTCGCGGCATGCGTGCAAGCGGCAGCCTCACACTCGTCGGCGGCGGCCTCGTCGGTTCGCTGCTCGCCACACTGCTCGCCCAGCGCGGCTTCGACGTGGACGTGTTCGAACGCCGCGCCGATCCGCGCACAGCCGGTTACGCCG
Source organism: Pseudomonadota bacterium (assembly GCA_023412995.1). Taxonomy (GTDB): domain Bacteria; phylum Pseudomonadota; class Gammaproteobacteria; order Xanthomonadales; family Rhodanobacteraceae; genus Dokdonella_A. The sequence continues at coordinate 11,914 of JAEZQS010000350.1, read as the reverse complement.
GCGGTCGCTCGATCAACCTGGCGCTCGCCGAGCGCGGACTGCACGGCCTGCGCCTGGCCGGCCTCGACGACGCGGTGATGCGCCTGGCGGTGATGATGCGCGGGCGCATGGTGCACCACCGCGACGGACACGCCGAACTGCTGCGTTACGGGCGCGACGACAGCGAAGTCATCTGGTCGATCAGCCGCGGCCGGCTCAACATCGCGCTGATCGCGGCAGCCGAGCGCGCCGGCGCGCGATTCCACTTCGGCCAGCGCCTCGCAGGCGCCGTGTTCAACGGCGGCGTGACGCTGGAACTGCACGACGAGGCCAGCGGCACCACGCGCTGCCACGAAGCGCCGTTCGCGATCGGCGCCGACGGCGCCGGCTCCGCCCTGCGCGCCGCCATGGATACCATGCAGCCGCTCGGCGAGCGCATCGAGGCGCTCGGCCATGGCTACAAGGAACTGGAAATCCCGCCTGCCGCGGGATCGACGCCGGGCTTGTCCGCCTCCGCCAGTGCGCCTGATCGCGCCCGCTTCGCGATCGAACCCAACGCCCTGCACATCTGGCCACGCGGCAACTACATGTGCATCGCGCTGCCCAATGCCGAAGGCAGCTTCACGGTCACGCTGTTCATGCCGAACCAGGCGCCGGCGGGGCAGCCTTCGTTCGCGTCGGTGCCGACGCCCGCGGACGCGCAGGCGCTGTTTGCGCGCGAATTCGCCGACCTGCTGCCCCATCTTCCGGAACTGGCGCAGGACTACGCCGCCAACCCGGTCGGCGTGTTGGCGACGCTCTACCTCGACCGCTGGCACCTCGATCGCCGCGCCCTGCTGCTCGGCGACGCCGCGCACGCCATCGTGCCCTTCCACGGCCAGGGCATGAACGCCGGGTTCGAGGACGCGGTGGAACTGGCCGAGCTGTTCGAGGCGCAGCGCATCGATCCCGCCGGCACGTTCGGCGAGTTCGAGCAGCGCCGCAAGCCCAATGCCGAAGCCATCGCCGCGATGGCGCTGGAAAACTACGTCGAGATGCGCGATTCGGTGGCCGATGCCGCGTTCCTGTTGCGGCGCGAGCTTGGCCGCGTTCTGGCCGCGCGCCACCCCGGCCGCTTCGTGCCGCGTTATTCCATGGTCACCTTCACCCGCATGCCCTATGCGCAAGCGTTCTCACGCGGCGCAGTGCAGGACGAGATCCTGCGCGAGCTGACCGTCGGCAAGGATCGCCTCGACGCCATCGACCTGGACGCCGCCGATGGGCTGGTGCAGGCGCGCCTTGCGCCATTGGGCTGAAGCACCCCGATAACCGCATGGCGCTCGAACCGCTGGCATCCGTGCGCGCGCTCGTCGCGGCCTACCGGTCGAGCCGGTACGTCGTCGACACGACGGATGGCGCCCGCGTGATCCTGCGGGTGGACGAGGACACGCCGGCGGCGCTTCGCGCCTGGATCGGGAGCGGCGCCGCTGCCTGCTACATCACCGCCTGCAATCCCGCCTCGCGCGTGCTGCGCGCGGAAGAGAACGCGCAACGGATGGCTGCGCTGCGTGGGCGGCTGCGTGCGACGGGCGGCGAATGGCTGGACGGTATCGCGCACGATGCGCGGGGCGAGTGGCGGGAAGCGGGGCTGCTCGTCCGCGGGCTGGATGCGTCCACCACCGATACCCTGGCGCGCCGGTTCGGGCAGAACGCGACGCTGTGCGTGCCTGCCGCGGGGCCGGTGCAGCTGCGCATCCACCGTGACGACTGGCTTCGGCTGCTGGCGTCGACGACATCGGGGACGACGCGGTGAACACCATCCCCACCCAACCCTCCCCTTGAAGGGGAGGGCTTTAGAGCGCCGCCGCCTTGGCGCGCGCGGGATCAGCGACGCACGATCGGCGTAGAGACGACGCGGCGAACACCATCCCCACCCAACCCTCCCCATGAAGGGGAGGGCTTTAGAGCGCCGTCGCGCCGGCGGTGCCGATCCCGCATCTTCGCATCCCCGCATCCCCGCATCCCCGCATCGCCGCATCCCGGCATCGCGCATCCCGAATCCCGAAACCCGAATCCCCAATCCCCGCCTCCCCGCCTCCCCGCGTCAAACCGCGCATGGCATGTCGTGCGCCGGGCGGCTAGCATGCCGCGGCCATGCGTCCGTTCGACTCCCATCCCGATGATCCGCCGCTGCTCGAAGCACGGACGCTGGCGTTTGCGCGCAACGACGAGCCGGTGTTCGGGCCGCTGGATTTCAGCCTGCGTGGCGGCGAGGTGGTGCTGGTGGAAGGCGACAACGGCGCGGGCAAGTCGACCCTGCTGCGCGTCCTGGCCGGGCTGCTCGCGCCCACCGACGGCGAGATCCGGCTCGCGGGCGAGCCGCTGACGCTGGCGCGATTGTCGCCGCAGGTGGCGTTGATGGGCCACCAGTCGGGGCTCAAGCTGGAGCTGACGGCTGCCGAGAACCTGCGCTTCGCCGGCGGGCTGCTGGGTTTGCGTGCGGGCATTTCGCCGACGACGGCCCTGGCGGGCGTCGGCCTCGAGGGCTTCGAAGACGTGCCGGTGCGCCGCCTCTCGGCCGGGCAGCGCAAGCGCGTGGCGCTCGCGCGCGTGCTGCTGGCGCCGGTGGGACTGTGGCTGCTGGACGAGCCTTACGCCAACCTCGACCTCGAGGGCATACGCCTGGTGAACCGGCTTCTCGAAACCCATGCTGCGCGTGGCGGCGCGGCGCTGATCACCTCGCACGGCGCCTACGCCTACACCTCCGGCACGCCGCGGCGGATCGCCTTGCGGCAGGCGGCGCCGGCCGCCGAGGGCGCCGCAACCGGCGGAGGACCCGCCGCATGAAGCCCGGCAGCCTGCCCGCTGCCTGCGCCGCCGTGATGCGTCGCGACCTGACGCTCGTCTGGCGTCGCCGCGGCGATGCGATCAATCCCCTGCTGTTCGCGCTGATCGTGGTCGCGCTGTTCCCGCTCGCGGTGGGACCGGAACCGGCCATGCTGCAGCGGATGGCCGCCGGCGTGGTGTTCGTCGCGCTGCTGCTGGCGGGACTGCTCGCGCTGGACACGCTCTTCCGCGGCGACTACGAGGACGGTTCGCTGGAGCAGCTGGTGCTGGCGCCGCATCCGCTGTCGCTGCTGCTCGCCTGCAAGATCGCGGTGCACTGGCTGACCACGGCGTTGCCACTGATCGTCGTGGCGCCGCTGCTGGCCGAGCTGCTGCACCTGCCGCACGCGGTGCTGCCGGTGCTGCTGGCGGCACTCGCGCTGGCCACTCCGCTGCTCAGCCTGATCGGCGGGGTGTGCGTGGCGCTGACGGTCGGCATGCACCGCTCTGGTATGCTGCTGGCGCTGCTCGTGTTGCCGCTGTACGTGCCGGTGCTGATCTTCGGTGCGGGGGCCTGCAATGCGGCCCAGGCCGGCCTGCCCTTCCTTGCCCCGCTGCTGTGGCTTGGCGCCGCCCTGGTGCTGGCGCTCGTGGTGGCGCCGCTCGCCTGCGCGGCCGCTCTCAGGATCTCCCTCGCATGAATGCCTTCAAGCTCTGGTTCCACAGGATGGGGTCGCCACCGACGGCGTACCGGATCGCCGGCCAGCTGCTGCCGTGGTGCGTGGCGCTCGCCCTCGTGCTGGGCGCGGTGGCGCTTTACGGAGGCCTCGTGCTGGCGCCGCGCGACTACCAGCAGGGCGATGCCTACCGCATCATCTTCATCCACGTGCCGTGCGCCTGGATGGGCCTGTTCGCCTACGTCTTCATGGCCGCCAATGCGTTCGTCGCGCTGGTCTGGCGCATCAAGCTCAGCGAGGTGCTGGCGATGGCGAGCGCACCGGTCGGCGCCGCCTTCACCTTCATCACGCTGGTCACGGGTTCGCTCTGGGGCAAGCCGATGTGGGGTACCTGGTGGACCTGGGACGCGCGCCTCACCTCGGAACTGGTGCTGCTTTTCCTCTACCTCGGCGTGATCGGGCTGTACCAAGCGATCGAGGACCGCCGCCAGGCCGCCCGCGCCGCGGGATTCCTCGCGCTGATCGGCGTGGTCAACCTGCCGATCGTGCACTTCTCGGTCAACTGGTGGAACACGCTGCACCAGGGGCAGACCGTGCGCCTGATGGGACCCTCGAAGATCGACGCCGGCATGCTGTGGCCGCTGCTGGCGATGGCGGCGGCGACGCACCTGTGGTTCTTCGCCAGCCTGCTCATCCGCACGCGAAGCGGCCTGCTGGAACTGGACGGCGGCAAGGACTGGGTGCGCGCCATCGCGCTGGGCGAATCGTCGCAGGCGGAGGCTTCCCGTGGCTGAGTTCCTTGCGATGGGCGGCTACGGTGGCTATGTATGGCCGTCCTATGCCGTGTTCTTCCTCGTGCTGGCAGCCGAACTGCTCGGCGCTCGCGCGCAGCGCCGGCGCCTGCTGGCCGAACTCCGCGGGCGTCTGAAACGCCGGCAGCCGCGCAACGACAATCCGCCGAACTGACACCGCCATGACCCCCACCCGCAAGCGCCGCCTGATCGTCGTTTCCCTCGTGCTCGCCGCCGTCGCGGTCGCCGCCGGCCTGACCGTGCTGGCGCTGCAGCAGAACATGACCTACCTCTACTCGCCGAGCGAGGTGGAGGCGGGTCACGCGCCCGCGGGCGCGCGCTTCCGCCTCGGCGGCGTGGTGCTGGAGCATTCCATCCAGCGCTCGCCCGATTCGCTCGAGGTGGACTTCGTCGTCACCGACCGCTTCCGCGAGATGCCGGTGCAGTACACCGGCATCCTGCCCGACCTCTTCCGCGAGGGGCAAAGCATCGTCGCCACCGGCGAGATGCAGGACGGCCACTTCGTCGCCACCGAGGTGCTCGCCAAGCACGACGAGACCTACATGCCCAAGGAAGTCGCCGACGCGATCGCCAAGGCGAAGCAGGCCGAAGCCACCCGCCCCGGCAACGGCGGCTGAGCCTTCCCGCGAAGGTTGCGCAAGGCACCAGCACACGAGCTTTCCACACGGAGCACACCGGGTAACGGAGAATGCACGTTCTCCCGCTCCTCGCCCCTCGCCCCTCGCCCCTGGCCTCCAGCTCCATCTGGCAACCGGATGCCCGTCCAGCGGTACCCAGTCCCTGATGCCAGGTTGCGGACGTTCTTCCGGCGGAGGATGATCGCCCGCACCCCAGCACGGCCGGCGGTGGATTCGCCCCTGGCCGTTGCATGACGTCATGCGAACCGTGGGTTGGCGCCGCAAGGCACCGGCCCGGGACGATGGGACGGGGAGGTGCGGGATGGGCGTTTCCCGATGGGGTGTGCTGGGGCTGGCGGCGTGCCTGCTGGCCACGGCCGCGAACGCGCAGCAGACGCGCGAGGAACTGGCGCGCGACCTGCCCCGGGGCGGACTCTCCGACGCCACGCTGGCGCAGGACCACACGCTCATTGCGGCGCCGGGCTTTGCCCGCGCCCGTGTCGCCGCCAACCCGCTTGCGCCGGACGCCACCCCCGTTGGCGAGCGGATGTGCATCGCCTGCCACCAGCTGGAGAGCGAGCACTTCACCCATACCCTGCATGCGCTCGGCCTGCATGCGGCGAACAAGGCCGATGCCTCGATACCCGTGTGCGAGGCCTGCCACGGCCCGGGTTCCGCCCATGCGGAGCAACCGGACACGAAGGGCCTGATCATCGGCTACACGCACGACTCCGGCACCCCGGTCGAAGTACAGGTGCGCACCTGCCTCGCCTGCCATGAAGGCGGCCCGCGCGACCACTGGAGCGGCTCGGTGCACCAGCGCAACGGCCTCTCCTGCAGCGACTGCCACAACCCGATGGCGAAGTTCTCGGTCGAGGGCACGATGGCGCGCAACTCGATCAACGAGACCTGCGCGCAATGCCATCGGGACATCCGCGTGCAGTTCGAGCGCCGTTCGCACATGCCGCTCCCGGAAGGGCAGATGAGTTGCGACGACTGCCACAACCCGCACGGCAGCATCACCGAGCCGCTGCTGAAGACCGATTCGGTCAACGAGACCTGCTACCAGTGCCACGCAGAGAAGCGTGGCCCGTTCCTGTTCGAGCACGCCCCGGTACGCGAGAACTGCCTCAACTGCCACACGCCGCACGGCTCCAACCAGCACGCGCTGCTGGTGACGCCGATCCCGTTCCTGTGCCAGCAGTGCCACTCGCACCTGCGCCATCCCAACGACCTGCAGACGCCGGAATCGCTCGCCACCGGCACGCATCCGGACGAGCGCCTGATGGGACGCGCCTGCATCACCTGCCATGCGCAGATCCACGGCTCGAACGCGCCGTCGGGTCCGCGCTTCCACGAGTAGCCGCCAGCCGCCACGCGGGAGGACGCCATGCGCCAACGCCGGAGCCACCCTGCCTTGCGCCTGCTGCCGCTCGCGCTCGCGCTTGCCGCCAGCGGCGCCGCGGCCGACAGCGGCGTCGGCGTCGACACCTGGCGCGCGAACAAGCTCGATCGCGCGGCCAGCGCGACGCAGGGCGGCTGCGACGAACGCGGCATGTCGTGGCTGCGCGCGCCTCCACGCCGCACCCCGACCGGCATGCTGTATGCCTGCCCGCCCGCAGCTGCCGCGACGGACGACGAGGCACGCGACCCCTGGGAATGGCGTCACGCCGCTGTCCTGCAGCTGGGCTGGCTGGAAACGGGGGGCGATGACGACAACGCGTCGTGGACGCGCTACGTCGACTGGGACAGCGGCCTCGTGCTCGGCCTGCTGCAGGGAAGCTTCGAGCGGCCCGCCGACGGCAGCCACGCCGAGGTGCGTGCCAGCCGCCTCGGCGACGACGACGCCTATTACCAGGCGGTGTTCGGCCGCGCCGGCAGCTACAAGGTGCAGGCCTTCATCCGCAGCCTTCCGAACGTGCTGACGCACAATGCGAAACCGCTATGGGACGGCGTCGGCAGCAACCAGCTCACCTTGCCGGCGGGCCTGGTGCCAGGTGGCAGCACGCCCGAAGAAGTTGCCGCGGTGGTGGCCGCCACACCGGAACGGCGGCTCGCGGTGACGCGCGACAAGCAGGGCCTCGGCGTCAGCGCGTGGCTCACGCCGCAGTGGAGCGCCTACGCCGACCTCAGCCACGAGCAGCGCAAGGGCGCGCGCCCGTTCGGCGGCACGTTCTTCTTCAACTTCCCGTTCCCCGGCAACGGCGGCGTGTTCGAGACGCCCCGGCCGATCGACGACGCGACCATCAACCTCAACGCCGGGCTGCGCTACGCGGGCGCGGTATGGCGGCTCGACCTTGGCTATTCGGGCTCCTGGTACCGCGACCAGAACGCTCGCTTTACCTTCGAGATGCCGTTCGCGCTGTACCCGGTGGTGCCCGGTGCGGTGTCGGCCCCGCTCACCACGGGGCAGTTCGCGGCGGAACCCGACAACGACTACCACCACCTGAAGGCCGCGCTCACGCGCAAGCTGCCCATGGATGGCCAGTTCTCGCTCACCGCATCCGCCGGGCGCATGAGCCAGGACGACGCGCTGATCGCGCCGATCGATTGCCAGGGCGTGTTCGGCATCGGGCTGGAGGGCAGCCTGCAGCCGGGGCCGCAGAATCCCTTCCTGCACGAATGCGCGAACTGGAACACGCCGGCGGCGCTGTCGCGCCGCAGCGCCGACCTTGCCATCGACACCAGCCTGCTCGACGCGCGCATCGTGTTGCAGCCGGCGCATGCCTGGACGTTGCGCGGCGGCCTGCGCCACGAGCGCGAGGATTACCGCGGCAGCTACCTTGCCTGGAACCCGCTGACGGGCCAGTACGGCTACGTCACCGAAAACGGAGCGCAAGGGAGCGTGGTGCCGGGCGAAATCGGCTTCTGGGATGCGGGGTTCAATGCCTCCAACATCACCCGCGTACGCAGCCTGCCGCTGGACTTGGAGACGACGGAGGCGCAGCTCGGCGCGGACTGGCGCGCCACGGCGCACGACACCTTCGGCGCGACGCTCTCGTTCAACCGCTTCGAACCCACCCACCGCGAGCGCCGGCGCGTCGATGCCACGCGCCTGAAGCTCACCTGGGTCAACCGCGCGCTCGACTGGCTGAGCCTGCGCGTGAATGCCACGTTGGCATCGCAGGATGGCGACCGCTACGAGGTCGACCCGTACGAGTTCACGTTTTCCACCAGCCTGCCCGGCTTCGTGCCGCCGCCCGGCGGCGTGCCGGCGCATACGGTCGATGCGATGCGCAAATACGACCTCGCCAGCCGCGAGCAGCGCAAGGTCGACCTGATGGCGACGGTGATGCCGCGCGAGGACATGACCTTCACCGCATCGCTGCGCGGCGACTGGAACGATTACGATGCCACGATCGGACGCCAGCGCTACGACACCCTCGGCGCGGTCGTGCAGTGGGAATGGCAGCCGATGGCCGGCACCAGCGCCAGTGTGTACTACGGCTACGACCGCTCGAAGCTGCACATGGCCAACGTCAACGAGGCCATCACCAACAACCCCGATCCCACCCTCGGCGGGCCCACGTACCCGCTCGAGGGGCGCTGGTGGGCCGATGACGCGCAACGCAACCACAATGCCGGCGCGACGCTGCGCCACTCGATCGGCAAGATGCGGTTGGATGCGGACTGGAACCTGGTCGACGCGCGCGGCATCACCCGCTACCGCTACGACACGCCGCTCGCGCTCGCCTACTTCGGCGACGCGGCAGCGGTGCCCGGCAACGTCTTCCCGCCCATGCGCTGGCGCGTCAATGCGCTGACCCTCGGCATCACCGTGCCGGTGGGCCCGCGGGTGTCGCTGCGCCTGTTCGACCGCTACGAACGCGGCGACATCAGCGACTGGCACTACCAGGGCTTCGACGCCGCACGCGTGATCGACCACCGCGTCTACACCGACGGTGGCCCGGAAAGCTACGACGCCAACCTGGTCGGGCTGATGCTCGACATCCGCCTGTGAGGACGCTGCCATGAACGCCTCCTTCCCTGCGCGCGGCGTCGTACTCGCGTCGTTCCTGCTGCTGGGCGGCCCGGCGGCGGCCGCATCCGGCTTCATCGACCTGCGCGACAGCGGTCCGATCCAGGGCAACGCCGAGGCCGTGCGCGACCGCACCGCCGTGTGCGACGCCTGCCACGGACCGGAAGGCGTGCCGGCCGTCCCCACCTTCCCCTCCATCGCAGGGCAGCCCGCCGCCTACCTTTACTGGCAACTGGTGGAATTCAAGCGCGAGGCGCGCCCCGATTCACCCATGACGCCGGTGCTGGCCCCACTCAGCGACCAGGACCTGCGCGATTTCGCCGCCTGGTATGCCGCCAAGTCGGCTCCCGACAGCACGGCGCAAGCAACCGATGCGGCAATGGCGCAACGCGGTGGCGAACTCTTCCGCCACGGCGACGCCGCCGGCGGCGTACCACCCTGCCAGGGCTGCCACGGCGCTGATGCCGGCGGCCACCCGCTGGCGGCCGACGAACCGCGCTACCGCACCTATCCGCACCTGCGCGGACAGCACGCGCCCTACCTCGTGCAGCGCCTGCAGGACTTCCGCGCCGGCAAGCACACGCTCGCCAGCACCGACCGCATCATGCACGGCGTCGCGTGCAACCTCGACGACACGCAGATCGCTGCGCTCGCGGCGTGGCTGTCGTCCGGCGCCGTCCCATAGGTGCGGCGCAGCCGCGACCGCGATCCGCGCGGCGTCGCTCTCTACCTGGGCCGTCGCCCCGGCGCAGGCCGGGGGCCCAGCGCCTTCGTGCAACACGTCGACGCAAGGCACCGGGTCCCCGCATTCGCGAGGACGACGAACGGATTGATGCGGTGGCTCTGTGCGAGGGACTTCAGTCCCGAAAGCGGCAACGCCATGCCGCGACCGCGGATCCGCGCTCGCTACGAATGCTCCCGCAGGAAGCGCCGCAATCCAGCCCGCCGCATAGGGTGTGTGAGCGAAGCGAACCGCATCATCGCGGCAAAAGGCACCTGCGAAGCCATGCGTCTCCACGTGGCTGCCACCGATGCAGTGAGCATGAACACGGGATTCCTGCGCAGCGGGGGAAGAGCCGCCCCGGACTTGATTCCGGGGCCGACAGGCCCCGATGGGGGCGCTTTCCGCGCGTAGCCTGTACGTCAGACCCGTAGGATGCGGTAAGCCGAAGGCGCACCGCATCGATCGCGGCATTCGCGGTGCGAAAGGAATCTGGATCGAATCGACTCCTGCCTGGTGATGCGGTTCGCTTCGCTCACCACATCCTACGGCTACGTACCCTCATCCAGATCCGTAGAGCGGGATTCACCCCCGCCTCACGCCCGAAAGAAATCAGGAGTCGAACCCGTCGAGGAAGATAACGTCGGGAATCGGCTGCGCCTCGTAGGCGCCGATGTCGGCGGCCGCGCCGAACACGCGTACGTAGCCGTCGCCACGCTGGTCGGTCGCGAGGGCGAGCGGGTTTGCACCGGCGTCGAGCGCCCGACTGCCAGGTGCGAGCGCCATCGTCCAGGTCGGGCCGCCGTTGTCAGCCAGCGGCAGCAGCAGCGGATCGCTGCGCAGCGTGTCGGCCGGCAGCGTGACATCGGGATCGACCAGTCCGACGAGATTGTTGGTGCCCACCACCGTCAGCGTGATTCCGGAGCTGGCCGTGATATCCGCCGCATGGCCACCCGGGCCGTCGATCGCGTTGTTGGCGATGATGGTGCTGTCGAGGTTCATGGTCTTTTCCAGCGGCCAGGTGTCCAGGATCGCGACCGCGCCGCCCAGCGTGCTCGTGTTGAACGCAATGGTGCTGTTCAGGATGGGTGGGGTGTAGTCACCGGCGAAGGCACTGCCGAGCGTCGCCCGATTGCCTGTGATGGTGCTGTTGGTGATGGCGAAGTCTACGCCGCGCGGTGCGCTTGGCCCCGGCAGCTGAAGGCGTGGGTACGCGTCCAGCATGCCGCCTCCAATGCCGTCGGCGGTGTTATCACGAATGGTGGAGCCATCGATCGTGAGACCCCACTTCACCGCCACGCCGCCACCATTGGCATCCTGGTCCTCTTCGGTGGCCTCAACCCTGTTGTCGGCAACGGTGCTGTCAATGACGTAGAGCCGCCCCGACGCATAGGCGCCTCCGCCGGCGGTCTGGTACGTCTGGTAGGCATAATGCCTCGGCGCAATCACCGAGTTGCCGCTGATCGTGCTGCCCACCAGTGTCGCCTGGTACGCCCACACGCCGCCCCCGGCCGCGACGTTGCGATCGACCGCAGTGAGGCTGGAGTCGCGGATCGTGCTGCCGGTGACGTCCAGCTTGAAGGCTTTGACTGCGCCGCCACTGGGCCGGCCCGCCACCACGCGCGTGTGGCAGTCGCTGATGGCGACGTCGTCCAGCACGAGGTATTCGGAAAACGCGGACACGCAAGCCGCCGTGTCGTACTTGGCGCCGTTGGCGATCGTCAGGTTCGACAGGGTCAGGGTGCCAGGGTAGCGGTAGGTGCCCGGCATGCCCATCAGGAACACGGCCGAGGCATTGTTGGCCGAAATGGTCAGCGCGTCGCGGCCGGGACCAAGGATCGTCAACGAACGCAGCGGGTTGGTCCCGAGCACGCTGGTGTCGATGGCCCCGTGTTCGAGCGTGATCGTGCTGCAGGTGAGCTGGGTCAGGTCGATGGTGTCGCCGTCCTGCGCCTGCGCCGCGACAGCGCGCAGCGTGCCGGGTGAGCCGTCGTCGGCGCAGCTCGTCACGGGCAGGAAGGAAGGATCGTCGCCGGATCGCCCGCCCGCCGCTTGCGCGGGAAGCGTGGATCCGGGTCCAGGTGGCGGCTGCACTTCGTACGCGCCGATATCCGCAGCAGCACCATGGACCCGCACGAACCCGCCGCCGCGCTGGTCGGCCACCAAGCCTAGGAGATTCGATCCGGCATCGATGGCCGGGCTGCCCGGCGCGAGCGCCATTGTCGGCGTGCGGCCGCCGTTGTCGGCCAGTGGAAGCAGCTGCGGGTCACCTCGCAGCGTGTCCGATGGCAGGGTGAGCGTTGCGTCGGCCTCGCCGATGAGGT
>JAEZQS010000288.1 GCA_023412995.1 Pseudomonadota bacterium | reverse complement strand
CCCCCCCCCCCCCCCCCCCCCCCCGGAACACGCGTCGCTCGAGGGGTTGATCGCCCGCTCCGTGTTTACTGCCCGGCTTCCAAGGACCTGTCGTCGGTGGCGTGCGTGGCCCGCCACCCGCAGCCCCCGACATCGTCGGCGACCAGCAGGGCGTCGTCGGCTGCCACGGCGACGCCGACCGGGCGGCCGTTGGCGTGGCCGTCGGCGCTGCGGAATCCGGTCAGCACATCTTCGGGTGGGCCCGAGGGGCGGCCACCGGCAAACGGCACGAACACCACCTTGTAGCCGCTCGGCGGGTCGCGGTTCCAGGAACCGTGCTGGCCGACGAAGGCGCCGCCGCGATAGCGCGCGGGGAAGGCGTCGGCGTCGTAGAAGGCGAGGCCGAGCGAGGCGGTATGGGCTCCCAGCGAATAGTCGGGGACAAGGGCGCGCGCGACCTGGTCCGGGCGCGGTGGTTGCACGCGCGCGTCCTCGTGCGCGCCCCAGTAGCTCCACGGCCAGCCGTAGAAGGCGCCCTCGCGCACCCGCGTGAGGTAATCGGGCACGAGGTCGTTGCCCAGTTCGTCACGCTCGTTGACGACCACCCACAGCGTGCCGTCGGCCGGATTGAAGTCCATCCCGACCGGATTGCGCAGGCCCGAGGCGTAGGGCCGGGTGGCGCCCGTGGCAGGATCGATCTCGAGGATGCGGGCGCGCTGCCGCTCCACCGCGAGCCCGTTTTCGGCGACGTTGCTGTTGGACCCGACGCCGACGTACAGGTGCCTGCCGTCGGCGCTGGCAAGCAGGCTCCTGGTCCAGTGGTGGTTGATCGGGCCGCCCGGCAGCGGCGCCACCTGCTGGCCGGGCCCGCGGAGGGACGTCGCGCCGGGCTCCCAGGCGAAGCGCAACAGCGCGTCGGCATTGGCGACGTACAGCGTGTCGCCAACGAGGGCCATGCCGAACGGCGAGTGCAGGCCTTCGAGGTAGCGGCTGCGCGTTTCGGCGCGGCCGTCGCCATCCGCGTCACGCAGCAGGGTGATACGGTCGGCGCTGGGCAGGCCGGACCCGGCGCGGCGCATCACCTGCTTCATGATCCAGCCGCGCACGCCGCGACCGTCCGCGGGTCGAACGGGCGCATCGGTTTCCGCGACCAGCACGCCACCATCGGGCAGCACGAGCAGCCAGCGCGGGTGGTCGAGGCCACAGGCCAGCTTCCCGACCGCGAAACCGGCGCCCGTCACCGGGGTGGCGTCCCCGGCCCAGCCGCGGGCGGGCGCGATCTCGATGGTGGGAAGCAGCGCGTGACGCGGTGCCGGCAGCACGGGATCCGCACCGAAGCGCGCGTCATCCGGCAACACCGCCTGTCGGGCGCAGGCAGTCGCCAGCAGCGCGCCGGCAAGAGCCATGCTGCAGCCCCGGACCGTCTTCATGGCAGCCTCCGCGCGACGCTGCAGAACGTCGCACGGTGCAGCGTCGGCCTGCAGGCGTTAACCCGCCATGAGCGCACGCGCAGGGTCCATCGTCCGACCCGGCACTAGGTGGCGGGCGCGGACCTGCCGAGCGCGACGATGCGCTCGCGTGCCTTCTCGTAGTCGGCCACCTCGGGCCCGCCGGCGGCACGCGCCTGCGCGAGGGCTTCCTCGATCAAGGCGGCCGCTTCGGCCACCTGCCCGGCCTGCCCGCCCGCGGCGAGGTCGAGGCTGAGTTCGTACGCCGCCTCCCACGCCGCGCGCGAGTCGGCGCCGTACAACCTCACCGCGAGTTCGCGCCAGCGCCGGTGCGCCTGCAGTGCCCCTTTCAGATCGCCCTGCGCGCGCGCGACCTCGCCAAGGCTGCGCAGCGGCAACATGTATTCGGGCGCATCGCTCCCGGGCAGCACCTCGGCGAGGCCGGCCAGTGCCCGCTCGATCGCGGCGCGTCCGCCCGCCGCGTCGCCGCCGCGGAACAGTGCATAGCCGTAATCGGCCCGGGCGCGCCAGCGCTGGCTGTCCCTGGGCAGGTCCACGAGCCGGTACAGGCGCTCGGATTCGGCCAGCTCGCGTGCCGCTTCCTGCGGGCGCCCGAGGTCGAGCAATGACCGGCCCAGGTACCGGCGGGCGTGGGCGGCGCTGTAGTCGTCGGCACGCGCGGTGAAGATGCCGAGCGCGGTGCGGAAATCCGTTTCAGCCTCGGCCGCCCGATGGAGGCCCAGCATCAGGATGCCGCGCGAGAACAGCGTGCTGCCGTACACGACCGAGTCGGCGCCATACAGGCGGCGCCGGCAGTCGAGTGCATGGGCGAAATGCGGCAGCGCCTCGTCGCTGCGACCCAGGCGATCGAGCAGGCCGGCATAGTTGGAGCGCGCTTCGCAGACCTTGGGATCGAGCTCGCCGTTGGCGCGTGAAAGGACCGGCAGGCCGAGGCCGTACTGCTGCTCCGCCTCCCTGTACTCTCCCGCCTCCTCCAGCAGCAGCGCAAGGGACAGGCGGTGATCGGCTACCCGCGGGCTCGCATCGCCGAGGCGCGCGCGCACGCGGGCGAGTACCTCGCGCTGCAATGCGCTGGCCTCCTGCGGCGAGCGCGTGACGTTAATGACGTAGGCGAGGGCACGGGTTCCCTCGTCGAGCGCCTCCGCGTTCGCCTGCGGGTCGGTGGCAAGGATGGCGTTGGAGCGGCGCAGGTCTGCCTCGGCCTCGTGCACGCGTTCGGCGCGTTCGTTGAGTTCGCCGCGCACCCGGTAGGCACCGGCGAGGCGTACGTCGGTCGGCGGAAGTCGGCTTTCGAGCACCGGTAGCGCGCGTTCGGCATTGGCCAGGCCGTCGGCGTACTCGCCCAGGTGCAGCTGGATTTCCGCGATCGCCAGCAGCAGCTCGGCATGGGTTTCCGGATCCTGCGCCAGTGCGGTGTCGAGGCCGGCGCGGCTGCGCCGCAGCAGTTCGGCGGCGGAGAGACCGCTGCCGCGTGCGTTGGCGGGATCGTTCTGCCGGAAGATGCCGACCAGGAACGCCTTCACGCGTTCGGCGCGCTGCGCCTGGCGTTCCGCCACCCGCGCGTGCCGCTGTGCCTGGTCGGCTTGCCACAAGGCGACGCCGAGGCCGATCATCAGGGACAGCGAAGCCAGCAACGCCGCCGCGACCCCGGCGCGGTTGCGACGGACGAACCGCGCCAGCCGGTAGGAGCGCGAGTCGCCGCGTGCCGTGATCGGCCGCTGCTGCAGCCAGCGCATGAGGTCGCCGGCAAACGCCATGACGGTTGGATAGCGTCGCGCCGGCTCGCGCTGCAGCGCCGTGGCGATGATCAGGTCGATGTCGCCGGCGAACACGCGCGCGAGCGTGCGCGCATCCGCCTGCGTGCCCCACGTGGCCTCGACCGCTTCGCGCGGCTGCTGCAGAAGGAGCGCGCTGGCGCGCAGCGGCTCTTCGCCGGCCACCTCGCGCGCCAGCTCGAGCGGGCTGGCCGAGCGCCGGTGCTGCGGCAAGGCGCCGGTGAGGAGCTCGCACAGCATCAGGCCGAGTGCATAGACGTCGGTCGGCGTGCCGACCGGTTCCCCCAGCACCTGCTCGGGCGCCGCGTACGCCGGCGAGAGCACGCGCAGGCCGGTGCCGGTGATGGTCTGCTCGCCGCTTTCCTCGATCAGCTTGGCGATGCCGAAATCCAGCACGCGCGGTTCGCCGGCGCCATCGACCAGCACGTTGGAGGGTTTGAGGTCGCGATGGACGATGAGCTGCGTGTGCGCGTGCGCCACCGCGCGCGCCACCTTGACCAGCAGCTCCACGCGTGCGCGCACGTCCAGCCGGTGGCGCGCCGCGTGGCGGGTGATCGGCTCCCCTTCCACGTATTCCATCGCGTAGTACGGCCGGCCGTCGGCGCTCATGCCGCCGTCGATCAGGCGCACGATGTGCTCGTGCTGCAGGCGGGCGAGGATGCGTCGTTCCTGCAGGAAGCGGCGCAGGATGGCGTGGCTGTCCATGCCGCGCTTGAGCAGCTTCACCGCGACCTGGCGCTCGTAGGCGCCGTCGGTGCGCTCGGCCAGCCACACCACGCCCATGCCGCCTTCGCCAATGCGACGGAGCAGGCGCCAGGGCCCGGCCTGGCGATCGGCCGGTGCGTCGTCCTCCAGCAGTTCCGGCACCGCTGCGCCGATGCCGCCATCGAGCAGCCCGGCGTCGCTGGCGTCGGCGGCGAGCAGCTCGCGCAGTTCACGCCCGAGCATGGCGTCCCCGGCATCGATGGCCGCCAGGCGCGCCTCGCGCTCGGCCGGCGCGAGGTCGACGACCTCGTCGAACAGGGCCGCGACGCGAACCCAGCGCTCAGCCCGTTTCGACATCCCCGCCCCCCGCCATCTCGCGCTGCAGGAAGGCCCGCGCGCGGCGCCAGTCGCGCTTCAGCGACCGCTCCGAGCGCTCGTGCACGTCGGCGATCGCCGCCAGTTCCAGTCCGCCGTAAAAGCGCAGCTCGACCAGCGACGCGAGCTGCGGCTCGACCTCGGCCAGCCGTCCGAGGGCGGCATCGAGCGCCAGGACGTCCTCGCCCCGCTCGGCGGCGACCGCCTGCATGGCCGAGGTGTCGAGCGGTGCGAAATGCAGGTCGCCGCCGCGCCGCAGGGCTGCGCGCGAGCGCACGTGGTCGATGACGATCTGGCGCATCACGCGTGCGGCGATGGCGAAGTAGTGGCCGCGGTCGTTGGCTTCGATCGCGCCATGCTGGGCCAGCTTGAGGTAGGCCTCGTGCACCAGCGAGGTGGCGCGCATGGCGTCGTCGCCGCGCAGCTGGCCGCCGGCCAGGCGATGCAGCTCGTCGTAGAGGGTGGCGAACAAGCGCTCCCCCGCCGCCTTGTCGCCGCTGCGCGCCTTGCCGATGAGTTCGGTGATATCCGCCACGGGCATCCCCTTGCCGTGCGGCTACGTTGCCACGCCGCCGGCGCGCGGGCAATCGCCGCGGCCGTCAGCCCGGCAGGACCAGGATCGCGTCGACCTCGACCTGGGCGCCGCGCGGGAGTTCGCGCACGCCGATGGTGGAGCGGGCGGGGTACGGCTGGCGGAAG
This sequence comes from Pseudomonadota bacterium, assembly GCA_023412995.1. Classification (GTDB taxonomy): domain Bacteria; phylum Pseudomonadota; class Gammaproteobacteria; order Xanthomonadales; family Rhodanobacteraceae; genus Dokdonella_A. The sequence continues at coordinate 3,035 of JAEZQS010000288.1, read as the reverse complement.
TACTCCTTCATCACGCCGTTGACCGCGGCGAAGTTCGCGAGGTCGGTGAGATAGATGCCGACGCGCACGATGTCGGCGAAGGAACTGCCCGCGGCCTCGCACACCGCCTGCAGGTTGTCGAAGACACGCCGCGCCTGCGCGGCGATGTCGCCTTCGACCAGTTCACCGGTGGCGGGGTCGAGCGGGGTCTGGCCGGAGAGGTAGATCGTGTTGCCGGCACGCACCGCCTGCGAATAGGGCCCGATGGCCTGCGGCGCGCGGTCGGTGTGGATGATGGTGTGGGGCATGGCGCGTCCTCGGTGGCGAAAGGCCCATGGTAGGCGCTGCCGCGCCCTGCGCGAAGCCGCACCCCGTCCCCGCGCCTCGCCCCCCTCGCCTCACACGGGATGCCGGCGCACCGCCGTGACCACCTGCAGGCGGCGCACGCGGCGGATGACGTCGGCGAGGTGCTTGCGGTTGGAGACCTCGATCGTGAACAGCATGGTCGCGGTGGTGAGGTCGCGTTCCTTGTATTCGACGTTCTCGATGTTCGACCCGGCCTCGGCGATCGCGGCGGCGACCTGCGCCAGCACGCCGGGCTTGTTCGCCACCTCGATGCGCAGTTCCACCTTGTAGTCGCCCTGCACGTCCTTGTCCCAGGCGATGCCGATGCAGCGCTCGGGCGACTTGCGCAGCTCCGCCGCGTTGGGGCACTCCATCCGGTGCACGACGATGCCCTTGCCGGCCGAGAGGTAGCCGAAGATGTCGTCGCCCGGCACCGGGTGGCAGCAGTTGCCGAAGCTCAGCACGCCGCGTTCGGCGCCGCTGATGAGGATCTTCTCGCTGCTGTGCTGGCGCGACACGTGCGGCTGGTCGCCCTGCGCGGCCAGCAGCGCCAGCGCCACGGTTTCGGCGACGCGGTTGCCGAGCGCGATGTCGGCCAGCAGCTCTTCCAGGCGGCGGAACTTCTGCTCGGCGAGGTAGCGCTCGAGCACGGCCGGCGGCACGCCTTCGAGCGAGGCGCCGAGCGCATCGAGGGCGCGGTCGAGCATGCGGTGGCCGAAATCCACCGCGTCCTCGTGCTGCAGGCGCTTGAGGTGGTGGCGGATGGCGGTGCGGGCGCGCCCAGAAACCACCCAGTCCAGCCACTGCGGGCTGGGCGCGGCCGAAGGCGCGGTGACGATCTCGACCGTCTGCCCGCTCACCAGCGGTGTGCGCAGCGGCACCAACTTGCGGTCGACGCGCGCGGCGACGGCGTGGTCGCCGACGTCGGTGTGGACGAAATAGGCGAAATCCAGCGCCGTGGCGCTGCGCGGCAACGCGAGGATCTGGCCCTTGGGGGTGAACAGGTAGACCTCGTCGGGGAAGAGGTCGACCTTCACGTTCTCGATGAACTCGAGCGACGAGGGCACGCCCGTCTGGCGGTCGACCAGGCTCGACAGCCACTCGCGCGCGCGCGTCTGCGCGCTGTTGGCGGGTGTCGAGTCGGTCTTGTAGATCCAGTGCGCGGCGACGCCGCGTTCGGCCACGGTGTCCATTTCCTCGGTGCGGATCTGGATCTCGATCGGCGCGCCGAACGGGCCGAACAGCACCGTGTGCAGCGACTGGTAGCCGTTGACCTTGGGGATCGCGATGAAGTCGCGGAAGCGTCCGTCCAGCGGCTTGTACAGGCCGTGCACGGCGCCCAGCGCCTGGTAGCAGTGGGCGACGTCCTCCACCACCACGCGGAAGCCGTACACATCCATCACCTGGGCGAAGGACTTGTGCTCGGCGCGCATCTTCGAATAGATGCTGTAGGGCGACTTGATCCGGCTCATCGCCCGGTGCGGGATGTGCTCGGCCTCGAGGCGGGCGTTGAGCGCCTCCTCGATCCGCAGCATCGCCTCGCGCCGGTTGCCGAGCACGGCGCGGATGCGCGCGGTGATCACGCGGTGGCGATCGGGATGCAGGGCGCGGAAACCGAGGTCCTGCAACTCGGACTTGAACCGGTTCATGCCCAGCCGCTGCGCGATGGGCGCGTAGATCTCCAGCGTCTCGCGCGCGATGCGGCGGCGCGCCTCGGGCTCCATCGCGCCGAGCGTGCGCATGTTGTGCAGGCGGTCGGCCAGCTTGATCAGGATGACGCGCAGGTCGCGCGCCATCGCCAGCAGCATCTTGCGGAAGCTCTCCGCCGCCGCCTCCTGGCGGCTGCGGAAGCGCACCTTGTCGAGCTTGGTGACGCCGTCCACCAGTTCCATCACGGTGTCGCCGAACTCGGCGATGATCTGCGCCGGGCCAAGGCCGGTGTCTTCCAGCGTGTCGTGCAGGATCGCGGCGATGATTGTCTCGGCATCCATGCCGAGTTCGGCCAGGATGCCGGCGACCGCTACCGGATGGGTGATGTAGGGCTCGCCGCTGCGCCGGGTCTGGCCGGCATGGGCCAGCGCGCCGACTTCATACGCGCGGTGGACGCGTGCGACCTGCTCCGGCGGCAGGTAGCTCGCGAGCTGCTGTTCCAGCGCGCGCATGTCCGTCGGCAGCGGCGGTTCCGCCGCGGAGGTGGCCGGTCCCTGGCGGCGCGAGCTCATGGCCATGGGGCCGCCGCGGCGGCCGCTCAGGCCGCCGTGTCACGCCACCCGTGCCGGCGCGGGCACATCAGAGGTCGTCGCCGCCCTTGCCGAGGTCATCGTCGACTTCGGCGGCAGCCCACTCCAGCGCCTCGCGTTCGGCGCGCTCGCGCTCCTGGCGGTCGATCTCGTCGATCATCGGCTGGTCGACCGTGCGCCCGGCGATCTCGCGCAGCGCAAGCACCGTCGGCTTGTCGTTCTCGGCGTCGACCGTTGCCGTCGCGCCCTTGGAGAGCTGACGGGCGCGCTTGGTCGCCATCAGCACCAGTTCGAAGCGGTTGTCCACCACCTCGAGGCAATCTTCCACGGTGATCCGTGCCATCGTGTTACTCCGGAAAATTTTGGAAGCCAATTCATGGCTTTACGGCCGCGCAGTGTAACGCCGCAGGCGCCGCAGGCGCAATCGCCCGGACCCGGGGGGGGGGGGGGGGGGGGGGGGCGGGGGGCGGG
>JAEZQS010000227.1 GCA_023412995.1 Pseudomonadota bacterium | reverse complement strand
CGACCGCACCTGGCGGTCGCCGGCGACGCTGAAGAACCTCGGCCCGTGGTGCGCGCGTGCCCTCGAGCCGTCCGACGTGACCGTGCTGGACGAGGCGTCGTTCGCCGCGGCAGCAGGCACGCTGACGGCCCACCCGTACACGCGACTGCAATGGCTGGTGCACCTGCTGCGCAGCGACGGTCGCCTGGTGGCGCCGCTCGATCCCAACGGACGCTTCAAGCTGGCGCGCTGGCCGCAGAGCGAACGCGAGTTTCCCAAACACTTCCGCATCGCCACCATGATGCTGAAGGAAGCGGCGCCGCTCGATGAAATCGCCGAACTCGCCGGCGCGACCGTGGCCGACGTCGCCAACTTCGTCAACGCCTACCACGCGCTCGGCTACATCGAGTGCGAGGAACCGGTGCGCCTGTACGACGAACCGCGCCGCGCCAGCCGCCTGTTCGGCGGGCGCTGAGCCGCCACCAGGAGCCGCGCGGCGCCCCATCGCCGCGCGGATGTGTGTTGACGAAAGGCCGGGCGGTCACTATCCTCTCGCGCCTCTCTCGGGGCCATAGCTCAGCTGGGAGAGCGCTACAATGGCATTGTAGAGGTCGCCGGTTCGATCCCGGCTGGCTCCACCATCCTGTTCCACCGCGGTTCCAAGCGTCCCCATCGTCTAGAGGCCTAGGACACCGCCCTTTCACGGCAGTAACAGGGGTTCGAATCCCCTTGGGGACGCCATCGAAGTGTGAAGGGCGAACCGGACCGGTACGGTCCGTTGAAGGAACGACACGGATGCGTCATGCTCCGGGTCGCAGCAGCGCCGGACGCGCTGCGAAACAACAACGCGGAGCGGTAGTTCAGCTGGTTAGAATGCTGGCCTGTCACGCCGGAGGTCGCGGGTTCGAGTCCCGTCCGCTCCGCCATATCCAAGCGCAGAACCCCGCCTTGTGCGGGGTTTTTCGTTTGCGGCCCATGCCGGCATGGTCGCCGCCAGACGCGCCCGCGCCGCCTCCGCGGCGGCACCGGTGGAATGGGCGCCCGATGGCGTACTGCGTCATGGTGGACGCCGGTGGAACATTGGCGCTTTCGCGTACAGTCCGCCGCGTACCTTCCGCCAGGCGGGTTACGCCATCGCAGTTGGCCAGTGCCACGCGACCTCGCCCCCGGGATCCAGCCACGGAGATGCCGCCATGCGCACCGCCTTCTGTTTCCTTGTCCTCTGTTGCGCCGTCCTGCCGGCATCCGCCCATGCCGACCATGCCGACGCGCTCCTGCGCGCGCAGGCCGAGGCATGGGACCGCGCCATCGTGGCCCGCGACCGTGCCGCGATCGAGCGCAACATGCACGAGAGCTTCTTCCAGATCGACACCCATGGTCGCCGCCACGAGCGCGACGGCTTCATCGCCAGTCTCCTCGACCCGGCCCTGCGCATCGATCCCTACACCGTGCGCGATCTCGAAATCCGCCGCTACGGCGACACCGCGTTGCTGACCGGTACCACGTACATGACCGGCCACTACGCAGGCCAGCCATTCAGCACGCACTATCGCTACATCGACACCTACGTGCGCGAACGCGGCCGCTGGCATGTGGTCGCAGTGCAGGTCACGGCGATCGAGGCACCGCCGTGACACCAGGCGGGCACACGGATGCAGCGAGGCATCCGCGCCTGGTCGCCCCTGCGGACGCCCGCTGCGGCTTCGATCAACCCCGCCTGCGCCGCTCCCAACCTCTCAGAACATCACCCGCGCCCCCAACTGCACCTGGTAGTCCACCCGGTGCGCCGGATCGCCATCGGCTTCGCGCTGGTTGCGCCAGCTGTCCACGCGCAGCAGTTCGGCCGTCAGCCGCAGCCAGTCGAGCGGGCGCCAGTTGAGGGCGAACGTGAGTGCATGGCCGTGCTCGCGCGTGCGCTCGTCGAGATCGCGCGGCAACTGCTTGGTCGAGAAGGCGTCGATGCGGAACGCTGGGCGCCATTTGCCGCGGTTCCAGCCGGCGAGCAGGTAGGCGGCGCGGAAGTCGGTCCAGGTGTGGTAGTGCGGCGAGGGCGCGAGTTCGGTCGAACCGCTCATTGCCTGGCCCAGCAGGACCCAGCTGCCGGCTTCCAGCTCGCCGCCGAGGCTCCAGAAATCCGTGCGCCAGCTGTAGACCGGTTCGGCGCCGCGGCTGTGCGTCGAGGGATCGGCTTCGTTGTCGTAGCGCAGCAGCGCGATCCGGCCGCGGCCGGCTGCGCGCCAGTCGAGACCGGCATACCAACCGGGGCGGCCGTCGTTCTCGAGGAAGGGATTGAACCGCAGCGGCGGCTCGTGGCCGTCATCGCGTGCATAGGCGTCCGGTTCACGCAGGTCGCTGCCGAAGCCGGCAACGAGGTCACCGATGGACCAGCCGCGCGCGGCCAGCAGTTCCCCGGCCGGATCGTTGCTGCGCAGGAGGGCGGCGACGGCCTCGACCGACTGCCCCACCCCGCGCCATTCCAGCCGCGCCTCGCCGCCCACCGTGCGGAACTCCTCTCCGATCCAGGCATTGATGGCGGAGGAACTGAGCGTCCACGGGCTGGTCCAGCCGATGGCGTCGTTCTCCAGCGAGACCGGCGGGAAGAACGCGCCAGCCTTCAGCGACCAGCGCCACGGGGTGATCGATACCGGGCGCCAGCGCAGATACGCCTCCAGCAGCACCAGCTCGTCGCGCCCGCTGGTCTGCGCCTGCAGGTCGGCGACGGCGAGGAGCGAGGGCAGTGGCTGCGCGGCGATGACCAGGCCCGCCTGCATGCACCCGGACGAGGTGCCGCCGCTCCCGAATCGGGTTTTGCCGAGGCCGCCGTCGACCCAGCTGCGCTCCTGTGCATGCGCGACCAGGCGGCAGTCGAGGTACCCGCGCACGTCGGCCGCACGCGCGCCGAACGGCGCCGCGCCGGCCATGGCGAGCGCCAGGGCAGCCAGGACGCCTTTCATGTCGCGACCCGGACCCGCGCGCGCCCCCATTCGGTGCGCGCCAGCAGGTCCTGCACCGCCGCCGCCGGCAGCGCGTGGGCGACATGGAATCCCTGCGCATGGTCGCAACCGATCTCGCGCAGGAAGTCGAGCGCGGCCGGCGTCTCGATGCCTTCGGCGGTGACGCGATAGCCAAGCCGGTGGCCGAGCTCGACGATGGAACGCACGAGGGTGCGGTCGCCCGCGTCCTCGTGCAGCGACTGGGTGAACAGGCGGTCGATCTTGATCTCGCGCACCGGCAGGCGGCGCAGGTAAGCGAACGATGACTGGCCGACGCCGAAATCGTCGATGGCGAGGTCGATGCCGTCATCGGCGAGCCGGTTAAGCGTGCGGATGGCGTTTTCCGGCTCGCCCATCACGGCGCTCTCGGTGAGTTCCAGCACGATGCTCCGCGGCGGCACGCCGTGCAGGGCGAGCAGGTCGACGATGCGCCGGGGCAGTTCGCTGTCGTCGAGGTCGCGCGCCGACAGGTTCACCGAGATGCGCAAGGCGTGGCCATTGGCGGCCCATGCCTGCGCCTGCGCGATGCTGCTCGCCAGCGCCCAGCGGGTCAGCCGGCGGATGTTGCCCGTGCGCTCGGCGAGGCCGATGAAGGCGTCGGGCGGCACCTCGCCGCGACGCGGATGATGCCAGCGCACCAGCGCCTCGACGCTGTCGATCCGCTGGCTGGCGAGGTTGAGCTTGGGCTGGTAGTGCAGCTGCAGGCCGTCGCTATCGAGCGCCTGGCGCAGGTCGCCCATCAGGGTGAGGCGCTCCGGGCGGTGCGGATCGGTGGTGGGATCGTAGACTGCCACGGCGTCTTCGGCACCCAATACCCCGATCAGCGCGATTTCGGCGCGCCGGAGCAGCGTGCCCGCCTCGTTGCCATGCGCCGGGTGCAGGGCGATGCCGATGGCCGGGTCGGTGTCGATCGCAAGGTCCGACTCGCGATACGGATCGCCCAGGGCATCGAGGATGCGGAACGCGATCGCGATTGCCTCCGCCTTGCCGGTATCGGCGAGCCACAGCGCAAACTGGGCGTCGGTCGCGCGCGCAAGCGGATGCGGTCCGGCGATGCGCCGCAGGCGTGCGGCCGCGTCGCGCATCAGGCCGTCGGAGATGGCATGGCCCATCGTCTGGATGATTTCGGGCAGGCGCGCGAGGCCGATCATCAGCAGTGCCCCCGGCTGGTTCGACGCCAGCGCGCTGCTGATCGTCGCCTCGACCGCTTCGCGGTTGGGCAGCCCGGTGACTGCGTCGTGGCGCGACTGGAAGCGGATGCGCTCCTCGCGTTCGGCAATCGCAAGCGTCATGTTGGCGAACACGCCGGCCAGCTGGCCGATTTCGCCGCGATCGCGGGTCTTTGGGGGTGGCGCGTAGTCGCCGGACTCGATCCGCCGCGCGGCGGCTGCCAGTTCCTCCACCGGGCGCGCCACGCTGCGCGCGATCAGCATGGCGCCGAACAAGCCGGCCACGAGTCCGAGCGCCAGCAGTCCGGCCCACGCCAGCGCCACCTTGCGGTACGGCGCCAGCGCGTCGTCGAGGGAATAGCTCAGCACCACCGCGATCGGCGATCCCTGCTGCGATGACGCGAGGTCCTGCGCCAGCGCAACGTACTCGCGGCCGGCAACGTCCAGCACGACGGCCTGGCCGGTGGCCGCACCGCCCCGGCCGAGCAGCGCCGGCGCCAGTGCCGCGGTGCCGTTGCCGCGGGCGATCCCGATCCAGTCGCCTGCGCCGGTCCGCGTCGCCAGTTCGATCGTATGCGGCAGGCCCGAAAGCTGCTGCAGGCGCGTCAGCATCGCGCCATCGACCGGAATGCCGGCGCCGATCAGCGCGATGGGTTCCGGCGCGTACACCGGCACCACCACCATCCAGTAGGCGCGCGCATCCAGCGCGACCACCGCGGCGGCGGTGTGCTCCATCGCGGTCGCCACCAGGTCGGGGAACGGAAAGCGGGTGCCGGGGGAGCCGTCGTCACCGGTGTCGGTGCGGATGCTGCCGTCGAGGTCGATCAGCAGCATGCGTTCGGCACCGATGCGGCGGCCATGGTTGCGCAATGCCGACAGCACGGTGCCCTCGTCGTGCTGCGCGATGGAGGCGCGCAAGGCATAGTCCAGCGAAAGCACCTGCACGTTGCCGGCGACGCGCTCGGCGATGTCGTCGAGCTGGCGCGCCACCGCCTGGGCGCCGGCGCCGAGCTGGCGCTCGCCTTCGGAGATCAGCGCGCGACGCGCCACCTCGTACACCAGCAAGGCGGTGAACACCTGCACCACCACCAGGGTGGCGACGAACAGGAGGGCGAGGCGCAGGCGGAAGCTCATGGCTCAGTAGGCGCTGCGTTCGCGGTTGCCGGCGTCGCGGCGGGGATCGGGCAGCAGCGGCAGGGCGAATGCCGCCGCGGCGTCGGTGTCGCCCACGGCCACTTCGCGCTGCGGTTCCGGGCGGCCAGGCCGCAGCTGCGGATGCCAGACCTGCACGGTGTAGGTCCCCGGCGCCAACTCCCGGAAGACGGCGCGGCCGTCGGGCCCCGTGAGGCCGACCCATGGCGCGTCGGACACGTAGAGGTGCGTGATCATCAGGTCGTGGATGTTGCAGCCGACCGCGATCTCGCCCGGCGTCGCGAGCGTCACCGGTGGCGAGCTTTCGCCGGAGGGGATCACGAATTCGAACGCACGCGCCGGGGCGAAAGAATAGACGTGGTGGCGCGTGCTGTCGCTGTTGTGGAACACCACCGCGTCGCCGGGCCGGAACAGCGCCACGTAGGGAATGAAGGTCTCGTCGTGCTGGTCGACCACGTGGGTCGCCGGCGGCGCCATCGGCGGCCGCGCGCCATCGCTGCGCAGGCTGACGACGGCATCGACGGCAGGCCGGCCATCGTCGCTGGCGACCGCCACGACGAGGTTGCCTGCAGCGGCGCGCGCCGGAATCCCCGCGATGAGCAGCAAGAGGGCGCAGGCAAGGCGTTGCATCGGCGGCTCCGGGTTTCGCGCGAGTCTAGCAGGCACCCGGATGCGCCCCCGGCCACCCACGGTGGCCATCGGCGGCGGCACGCACGCGGGCACGCCGCGCCGTGCCGTGTTCCGGCATCGGTCGGACGAGTCGCAAGAAACGTGCCGGCGAAGGCGCGGTCAGCTGGCGACGACCGCCTTGCCGAGCGGCTCCAGCGTGCCGATCGAATGTCCCTGTCCTGCAAGGTATTCGAGCCAGCGGTTCAGGAAGGAACTCATGCGGACCCGGCGCTGGAACACGCTGCGGGCAGGCTCCAGCCGGCCAATGGCTGGCAGGATGCGACGATCGTCGCGGCAGTCGAGGACTTCGGCCATGTGCGCGTCGTGGTACATGCGCAGGCGGGCCGATGGCGCGCTCTCGCCGGTTTCGCTGTCGAGGAAACAGTAGGTGAGGTGCAGGTCGAGCGTGTAGCGGTGCCGCTCCAGCACGTCCAGGCGCAGGTCCAGACCATCGTCCAGCGAGGAGACGTAGCTGCCGGTCGCCAGCGCATCCGGCGCGAACAGCCGCGCCAGCCGGTGATAGTTCTCCGAGTACAGGCCCATCAGCCAGGTGAAGCGGCTGGGCAACAGGGTGGCTGGCAGTTCGATCACGCTGGACATGGGCCGATCATAGGGTGGCAGCGCGGCAGCGAACAGTCCCGCGCGGGGCGAAGCGGCAGAAGGTGGGGACGGCCGCGGATCGTGCAAGGCGCGCGCCGCCGCGTGCAGCGGAACGCGGCAGCAGGCGCCGACACGGCGACCGCGGCGGGCCCGTGCTGGGCGCTCAGCCCACGAGCGCTGGTCGCGGATCCCGGTTTCTCGCCGCTCTCCCTGCCCTCAGAACAGGTGCCGCTCGATCCCGAGCTGCGACAGGATCTTGCTGGCGATCTCCTCGATCGAGGTGTGGGTGGTGTTCTGCACGGCGATGTTCTCGCGCCGGAACATGCGGTCGGCCTGCTGCAGTTCGTGGCGGCATTGCTCGAGGCGCGCGTAGGCGCTGCCGGGGCGACGCGCCTCGCGCACCTGCGCCAGTCGCTGTGCATCGATGGTGAGACCGTACAGGCGCTCGCGCACCCCGCGCAGGCGCGCGGGGAACTCCTGCCGCTCGAGGTCCTCTTCCGTCAGCGGGTAGTTGGCCGCCTTCACGCCGTAGTGCAGCGCCATGTAGAGGCAGGTCGGCGTCTTGCCGACACGCGACACGCCGACCAGGATGACGTCGGCGTCGGTGTAGTTGACGTCCACGCCGTCGTCGTGCGCGAGGGCGTAGTTGGTCGCGTTGATGCGCGCCTCGTAGGCGGTGAAGTCGGTCAGGCCGTGCGCCTTGCCCACGCGCGAGGAACGCGGCGCACCGAGTTCGGCTTCCAGCGGGCCGATGAAGGGTGCGAACACGTCCAGCATGAGGGCGCCGCTCTCGGCGACGATGTCGCTCAGGCGCTGGTCCATGATGGTGTTGACCACGATGGGACGCACGCCGCTGGTGGCGTAGGTGGTCTTGATGCGCACGGCGGCGGCACGCGCCTTTTCCTCGGCATCGACGAACGGCAGCCGGAACGTGTCGAAGGCGACGGTGTCGAACTGCGTCAGCACGCTGTGGCCGATGGTCTCGGCCGTGATGCCGGTGCCGTCGGAAACGTAGAAGATCGTGCGTCGCATGGCGGCCCTGGCGTGGCGGGATCGCCCGAGTTTACGCGATGGCGGAAGCGGTGCGGAATGAACGGCGGCTGCCCCGCCCGGCGGGCTCGGCTTGCCCGGATGCGCCCCGAGCGACGAAAATCGCGGGTCCGCGGCCGTCCGGCCCTCCCCCATTCCTGGAGCATCCCTTGAGCGACCTGGTCCTCTGGCTCGATTCGCTGCGCATGACCGACCTTGCGCGCGTCGGCGGCAAGAACGCATCGCTCGGCGAAATGATCGGCAACCTCTCCCAGCTCGGCGTGTCCGTGCCGGGCGGCTTCGCCACCACCGCGCAGGCATTCCAGGCTTACCTGGAGGAAAGCGGCCTGGCCCGACGCATCCAGGACCGGCTCGCCACGCTCGACGTCGAGGACGTCGATGCGCTTGCGCGCGCCGGCACCGAGATCCGCGGCTGGGTGGTCGACACCGCGCTGCCGGCGCACCTCGATGCGGCCATCCGCACGGCCTACGAAAAGCTCTGCCGCGAAGCCGGAAGCGCCGACATCGCGGTGGCCGTGCGCTCTTCCGCCACGGCCGAAGACCTGCCCGACGCGTCCTTCGCCGGCCAGCAGGAAACCTTCCTCAACGTCTGCGGCATCGACGACGTGCTGGTCAAGGTGAAGGAAGTCTTCGCCTCGCTCTACAACGATCGCGCGATCGCCTACCGCGTCCACCACGGTTTCCGGCACGAGGACGTGTTCCTCTCCGCCGGCGTGCAGCTGATGGTGCGTTCGGACATCGGTGCCGCCGGCGTGCTCTTCACGCTCGACACCGAATCGGGCTTCCGCGACGCGGTGTTCGTGACCGGCAGCTACGGCCTCGGCGAGATGGTCGTGCAGGGTGCGGTGAACCCGGACGAGTTCTACGTCTACAAGCCCGGGCTCGCCGCCGGCCGCCCGTCGATCCTGCGCCGCCAGCTCGGCGCCAAGCAGCAGCGCATGGTGTATTCGGACAAGCCCGGCGAACGCGTGCGCATCGAGGAGACGCCGGTCGCCGACCGCGCGCGCTTCTGCATCAGCGACGAGGACGTGCACGAGCTGTCGAAGCAGGCGCTGGTGATCGAGAAGCACTACGGCCGCCCGATGGACATCGAATGGGCGAAGGACGGCGCCAGCGGCCGGCTCTACATCGTGCAGGCGCGCCCGGAAACCGTGAAGTCGCGCGGCCACGCCACCCAGGTCGAGCGCTTCCACCTGCAGGAGCGCGGCAAGGTGCTGGTCGAGGGCCGCTCCATCGGCCAGAAGATCGGCGCCGGCAAGGCGCGCGTCGTGCGCTCGATCAAGGACATGAACAAGGTGCAGCCCGGCGACGTGCTGGTGGCCGACATGACCGACCCCGACTGGGAGCCCGTGATGAAGCGTGCGGCCGCGATCGTCACCAACCGCGGCGGGCGCACCTGCCACGCCGCCATCATCGCGCGCGAACTCGGCGTGCCGGCGGTCGTCGGCACCGGCAACGGCCTGGACGCGATCCCCGACGGCGCGGACGTCACCGTCTCCTGCGCCGAAGGCGACACCGGCTTCATCTACGAGGGCCAGCTCGGGTTCGAGCGCGTCACCGCCGACCTCGGCGACATGCCGCCGGCGCCGCTCAAGGTCATGATGAACGTCGCCAACCCCGAGCGCGCGTTCGACTTCGCCATGCTGCCGAACGCGGGCGTCGGCCTCGCGCGGCTGGAGATGATCATCGCCAGCCACATCGCGGTGCACCCGAAGGCGCTGCTCGAATACGACGCCCAGGATGCGGAAACGAAGCGGCTGATCGACGAGCGCATCGCCGGCTACGCCAGTCCGGTGGACTTCTACGTCGACCGCCTCGCCGAAGGCATCGCGACGATCACCGCCGCGTTCGCCCCCAATCCGGTGATCGTGCGCCTGTCCGACTTCAAGTCCAACGAGTACGCCAACCTGATCGGCGGCAAGCGCTACGAGCCGCACGAGGAAAACCCGATGATCGGCTTCCGCGGCGCCAGCCGCTACGTCGATCCCTCGTTCGCGGACGCGTTCGCGCTCGAATGCCGCGCGATGAAGAAGGTGCGCGACGGCATGGGCCTCACCAATGCCTGGGTGATGATCCCGTTCGTGCGCACGGTCGACGAAGGCCGCAAGGTGATCGAGGTGTTGCGCAGCAACGGGCTGGTGCAGGGGGAGAACGGCCTCAAGCTCATCATGATGTGCGAGGTGCCGTCGAACGCGCTCCTCGCCGACGAGTTCCTCGACCTGTTCGACGGCTTCTCGATCGGTTCCAACGACCTGACCCAGCTCACGCTCGGCCTCGACCGCGACTCCTCCATCGTTGCCAGCCTCTTCGACGAGCGCAACGCGGCGGTCAAGAAGCTGCTGTCGATGGCGATCTCGACCGCGAAGAAGAAGGGCAAGTACATCGGCATCTGCGGCCAGGGTCCGAGCGACCACCCCGACCTCGCCGAATGGCTGATGGACCAGGGCATCGAGTCGCTGTCGCTGAACCCGGATACGGTGGTCGATACCTGGCTGAAGCTGGCGAAGAAGCGGGAGTTGGGGGCCAGGGGCTAGGGGCTGGGGGCTGGGGGCTGGGGGCGGTATTCACGCGCCCAGACCTTTCAGCCGCAACCTGGGTGGTCCCGGCGAAAGCCGCCCGGCGCCCTTGCCCATCCCTCCCTCAGTCCGCGCGCCTCACCCTTGGCTCTTGTGCTCCGGCTTGCCCTTGCGGCTGGTCGAGGCCATGTCGTGCAGCTCCTTCTTGCTCATCGAGTCGTACATCGACTTCGATGCGCCCTTGAGCTCGCTTTTCTTCGTTTCGCCGCGCTTGGCCGAGAGGGCGGCGCCGGCGGCTTTCTGCTGGGCTTTGGATTTGGCTGGCATGGTAGCGGTACCTCTTCGGGAAACCGCGGCCATGCTGCTCCGGTCCTGCTGTACCGATTCCTACCCGGCTCAACGTTCCTGGTCGGTCGGGCGCATCAGCACTTCATTGATGTTGACGTGGTCGGGTTGCGACACGCAGAAGGCGATGGTGTTGGCGACGTCCTCGCTGCGCAGCTGGCGCATGGACGCCGCCACGGCCTGGATCGCCTCCCGCGCGGCGGGATGGGCGACGTGCTCGCGCAGTTCGGTCTCCACCACGCCGGGCTCGATCACGGTCACGCGGATGTTGTCCTTGTAGGTTTCCTTGCGCAGCGCCTCGGAAAAGCCCACCACGCCGAACTTCGTTGCCGCGTAGCCGCCGGCGCCGGCCATCGAGAGGCGCCCCGCCGTCGATGCGACGTTGACGACGTGTCCGTCGCGGCGCTGGCGCATGCCGGGGAGCACGGCCTGGGTGGCGGCAATCAGACCCAGCAGGTTGAGCTCGACCATGTGCCGCCAACGGCCCAGGTCGGCCGACTCGATCGGTTCGAGGTACATGACGCCGGCATTGTTGACGAGGATGTCGACCCGCCCGAAATGCGATTCGGCCTCGGCGACCGCGCGTTGCGCCTGCGCTTCCCCGGCGAAGTCGGCGCACAGCACCAGGGCCTCGCCGCCCTTGTCGCGGATGCGCGCGGCCAGCCGGTCGAGCCGGTCGCGCCGCCTCGCCGCCACCGCCACGCGGGCTCCGCGTCCAGCCAGCAGCTCGGCCGTCGCCTCGCCGATGCCCGACGACGCGCCGGTCACCAGTGCAACGCGTCCACGCAGCCGATCTTCCATCAGGGCACCTCCTGTTTCGTTGCGCGCCGCGGCCGCGCCTGGCATCAGCCCAGCATCGCCAGCACGGCATTGGCGGCTTCGGCCGAAGACGCCGGATTCTGTCCCGTGACGAGGTTGGCATCGACCACCACGTGCGACTGGAAATCCGCCGCCTTCGAGTAACGCCCGCCTTCGCCGGTGAGCATGTCCTCGACCAGGAACGGCACCACGTCCGTCAGGCCGGCCGCCGCTTCCTCGCTGTTGGAAAACCCCGTCACCGATTTCCCGCGCACCAGCGGAAACCCGAACGGCCCGCGCGCGTGGCGCAGCGCGCCAGGACCGTGGCAGACCGCACCCACCGGCTTGCCGGCGGCATACACGCGTTCGATCAGCCGGCGTGCATCGGCATCTTCGGCGAGATCCCACAGGGGACCGTGTCCGCCGGGGAAGAAGATCGCGTCGAACGGTTCGTCCACCACGTCGGCAAGCCGGCGGGTGGCCGCGAGCTGCGCCTTCGCCGCGGCATCGCCATCGAAGCGCCGGGTTGCATCGGTGCGGGCCGCCGGCCCGGTGCTGGACGGATCCACCGGCGGCTGGCCGCCCTTCGGCGAGGCGAGCACCACCTCGGCGCCGCCATCGACGAACACGTAATACGGCGCAACGAACTCATCCAGCCAGAAACCGGTGTTGCGGCCGGTATCGCCCAGCGACTCGTGCGAAGTCAGCACCATCAGGATCTTCATTGCCTCACCCTCCCGTGGACAAGCAGGACCTCCTGCACATTCCGGCAGCTTTTCCCGAAACAAGGGGCACCGGCATGAACGCCCACTGGACGCCGGAGCCGCTCCCGGGTTGCCGCTCAGCGGCCCGCACCCAGCATGGAGGCGTACGGACAATCCAGGAGACCGCGATGGCATCGCAATCCCGCACGACCACCGACCACGAGGAAATCCGCCGCTGGGTCGAGCAGCACGACGGCAAGCCCGCCTGCGTGCGCGGCACCGGTTCGGACGGCGATCCCGGCGTGCTGCGCATCGACTTCCCGGGCGGCACCGGCGAGGACGTGCTGCAGCACCTGGACTGGGACGAGTGGTTCGCCAAGTTCGACGACAGCGACCTGGCCTTCCTCTACCAGGCCGAGAAAAGCAGCGGCGAGGACAGCACCTTCTTCAAGCTGGTGCAGCGCTAGTCCGCGCGCGCAGGGCGCTTGCATGGGGGGCGGCGCAGCCGCTCCCATGCCAGCGGCGCAGCCGCGCGCACCGGATCCCGGATCACCGCCTCCGGCTACGCCGCGGCGCGCGGCCGGCGCTGCGCGAGGAAGGCTTCCACCCGCTCGATCGGGATGCGGTCGCCGGCATCGCCGCCGTAGTACGCCTCGACGATGCGGCCGTACTCGTCGATGAGGAAATCCGCCGGCATGCGGTTGCTGGTATCGAGTCCGGCCAGTCCGACGATGCGCAGGCCGCGGATCAGCGAGGGCACGCGCGTCAGGATGCCCTTGAGCTTGCGCCACAGCGAATGCTCGATGCCGTAGGTGTCGTGGGCGTGCGAGGTGGGATCGGCGGCGATGCGGAACGGACGCGGGTGGCGCGCGACGAAGCGCATCACCTCCTTCGGCGTGGCGCTGAACACCGCGATGATGTCCAGGCCGCGGGCGGACAGGGTCTTGTGGTGCTGGGTGAGTTCGTAGATGCGCAGGTTGCAGAACGGGCAGGCGGCGTCGCGGAAGAACGACAGCAGCATGCGGCGTCCGCTGCCGCCGATGGTGACGGGCTTGCCGTAGATGTCGACCAGGTTGAGAACGGGTGCCGGCGAAGGCGTGGTGAGCCTCATGGTGTTCTCCTCGAGGCGGCGGCAGGGGCAAACCACCGCGATGGGACGCGCGAGCATCCGGCGCGCCGCGAAGGTCGCGCTTGCGGATGGGTACCGGCACGGCATGTCCGGGTTGCCTCTTGCAGGCGGGCGCCCGGAGGCGTACAAATGTACGTATGGCCGACACCCCTGCAACCCCAGCCCAGCAACGTGTCCTGGACTTCATCGCGCGCTATCTGGAGCGGCATGAACGGGCACCCACCTTGCGGGAAATCTCGGAAAATCTTGGTCTTGCGAGCCATAGCTCGGCCCAGGCACACGTGGATGCCCTGGTGCGCAAGGGCGCCCTCGAGCGTTTGCCGTATCATCGCGGCCTGCGCCTGCCGCACCGTTC
>JAEZQS010000211.1 GCA_023412995.1 Pseudomonadota bacterium | reverse complement strand
GGCGGGAGGCCAGCGCCGTCGTCATCGCAACTGTTTCCAGGAAATGCGCCCGCACGGGATCAGCTTGCCGGCCGGGCGGCCCGCCGCATTGGGCGAGCGCCAGCTGCAGGTGGTGATTGGCGGTTCGCAACCCTCGTCGTCCTCATCGCACGGCTCGGGGGGCGTCGTCGTGCAGTCCTCATCATCTGCCGGGCACAGTGCAGGAATCGGATCGCCCGGCGGCCGGATGATCACGATCGGCGGCTCACCCGGGGGCGGCCCACGGCCGGTGTCGGTGCCGAGCAGCCCGCCACTGGGCGGCTCCTGCCCGGACGGCCAGCCGCCGGGCGGCGCAATCGGGATGTAGCTGGCGGCGCCAGTCAGGGTATCGAACACCAGCACCGCGTTCTGGCTGCCGGGCTCGCAGGTGTCGCCTTCCGGACGGAAGGTGTTGAACACCACGTCGCTGAGGATGCCCTGCGGGGTGGCGGTGATGCGCTCGCCGGCGAGCGGGTCGGATGCGCCGCCGCTGAGGCCGCACTCGGTGCAGGCGAGGTCGATCCACCAGCCCATCTTGCCGGCCGGGAAATCGGGCGTGCGGAAGTCGACCGGGTTGCGCGTCGCCTGGCGGTAGCCGCCGCTGCCATCGGCCGAGACCGGCGTGTAGCCGGTGATCCACTGGCGTTCGAGGTCGGCATAGTCGTTGCCCACGCGCGCCGCGATCGGCTGGCTGTCCACCCACACGTTGTTCTCGTTGTCCCACATGCGGCTGTCCCAGATGCCGTACACGCTCTCGACCGACGCGCGCGTGCCTTCGCCGATGCGCGTTTCGTCGGCGTCGTCGGTATTGAGGTAGCGGCCGGTGCCGAAGATCACCATCGTGCCGCCGAGCGGGTTGGCCACGGTATAGACGCCGCTGGTGATGGACTGCGGGGTGCCATCCGGATCGCTCGCCTTGAAGATCGGCGCGCCGCCGTTGCCGATCGACCAGCTGCCGCCGACGTACTCGAAGCGCCACAGGTTGCCGAGGTAATCGCCGGCGTAGATGGTGTCGCCGGCACCGTTGCCGTCGTTGTCGACGATCACCGCGGAGGCCAGGCCGTTCGGACCGGTCGTGCAGGTGTCCTCGGTGCTTGGGCAGCCCACGTTCGTGTCTAGCTTGGCGATCTCGGAGCCATCCGAAAGGTCGCGGATGAACAGGATCGCGCTCTGCGAGGCACTGTTGTAGCCGTTGCCGAACGCGGCGACCCAGTTGCCGTCCTCGGTCAGGCCCATGTAGGGACGGCCGACGAACTGGCCCATGTCGGCATCGTCGCTGCTGTTGAACTCCCACATCACGTCGCTGGTGCCGAAGCTGCGCGGATCGGTGATGTCGAGCGCGTACACGGCGCGGCCGCCGGCACCGACCGATCCGAGCAGGACCGTCTTCCAGCTGCCCAGGTAGGCATCGCCCACGGTGGGCGAGCCATCGACGTAATAGCGGTGCGTGTAGCTCGGCAGCGCCAGCTCGTGCAGGTTGTCGAGCACGGCGTTCGGGATGTAGGCGAACAGCTCCTCGCCGCCGCCGGTGCCGTCGCGCCCGTCGATGGCGTGCAGCATGCCGTCGTTCGAACCGACGTAGATGACCGGGTTCTCC
The DNA here is from genome assembly GCA_023412995.1 of Pseudomonadota bacterium. Lineage (GTDB taxonomy): Bacteria > Pseudomonadota > Gammaproteobacteria > Xanthomonadales > Rhodanobacteraceae > Dokdonella_A. The sequence continues at coordinate 11,340 of JAEZQS010000211.1, read as the reverse complement.
GATTCGTCGCCGTACGTCGCCTTCTTGTCCTCCACGAAATCCGCATAGGCGGCGGCAGCCGTCGGCGCCACCGTGCCGAGGATGCTGCCGTAGCCGAAGCTCGACACGCCGACGACGGCCGGCGTCGAGTTGAGGATGTCGCCGATCTTCGAGCCGCGCTTGCGGTACGGGCAGTCGCTGGGGACGGTGCATCCGGTCACGCCCTGCTCCATGCTCTGGTCGCCCAGCAGCCAGTTGATCAGGTCGTCGGTGTCGTACACGGCCGGATCGAGCGGGCCCTGCACGCGTGCCTTCAGTGCGGTATCGAGGCCCGTGCTGGAAAACTCGACGCCAGTGAAGTTCGCCCCGTTGCGCTTGCCGGTGAAGACGTCGCGGCTGCCGGGTGCCGGCAGGTGCTCGCTGGCGCTCCACACCGGCGGCACGCCGGTATAGGTGGCATCGGAGCGCAAGTCGAACGCCTTGAGGTCGCCCGACCAGTCCTCGGACTTGTACGAGGCCTCGTACACCAGGGTCGCGTTGGCGACGTAGCGCGGCGTGCTGGTGGCCACGCTCGCCGTCGGCTGCGAGTTCTCGATGATGTCGGTGAAGGCCTGGTCGAGCTGCGTGCGCAGGGTGGCGGGGTTCGTCACCAGGAAGTAGTTGTCCGGCACGCCGTTGTTGTCGGTGTCGTTGGTATCGGTCGGCGCGCCGTACTTGGCGGCATACCACAGCGGGTCGTTGAGCTGCAGCGGGCCCGTGGTGTTGCCGGCGCGCGGCGTGAAGGTGCGGGTGGAGTTGAGCGGCAGGCGCAGGGAACACGCGGCAGGTGGCGAGCCGACGGCGCAATCCCCGGGCAACAGCGGATTGGGCGTGTTCAGCGCGTAATACGAATCGTTGTTCGAGTCGCTGTCGCGCACTTCCAGGTAGACGCCATCGTGGGTGGTGCCCGACATGACGTAGCCCATGTTCTGGTTGGCGCTACCGGCGGCGTACTCGGAGTTGAGCGTGACCGTGACGGTGCCGTTCGCGTTGGCACTGATCAGGTAGCGGACGATCGCATCCATGTCATGGTCGTTGCCCTGCTCGACGTCCTCGTAGTTGATGCGGAACACCGCATACGGGCGGCCGCCGTTGATGGTGGCATCGAACGGCTGGCCCGGCAGGTTGACGATCTGCTCGACGTAGAAGTCGACGATGGTGTTGGTGGGCTTGCGGGTCGCGCTTTCGCCGAAGGTGCCGCTGGCGGTCTTGGCGAACGGCAGCAGCGTGATCTTGCCGCCACCCACCGGGAACTCGATGCGCGGAAGCGGCGAAGCCAGCGCGATCGAGTAGGTGCTGAGGTTCTGCTGTCCGGGCACCGCATTGACGTCGGTCGTGCGCCCGTACCGCGCCACGCTGGCCGAATAGTAGGTGCCGCCCTTGGTGGGTTCCTCGGGCGAAAGGCCGCGGATGTTGCCGAAGCTGGAGGCCGACTTGGCCGTCGGCGCGCCATCGGTGACGCCGCCCACGTCGCCGATGAATACCTGCTTGCTCCCGGCACCGAATTCCGCGTTCCAGATCAGCTGGCCCTGCGCCGAGGCGTTGAAGCTGCTGATGGTGGAGGGCGTGTTGTTCGTGCTCGTGACCGCGCCGGGAAAGGCGCTGCCGGGAAGGTCGCCGTCGTAGCTCGGGTTGATGTCGCTGATGACGGTCTGGAACGGCTTGGCACACTCCAGGAAGCCGCCACCGCCTTCCTCCGCGGACGCGTAGGGATCCTTCCAGGCCGGGGCTGCCAGGCCCATGGTGGTTTCCTCGGCGGTGCCCTGCGATGCGCCTCCAGTGGAGAACCGGGTGGTGGGCGTCGCCGCGCCAGCGAAATAGCGCAGGCTTTCGTACAGCATCTCGGCCAGCGGATTGCCCCACATCCGGCACTCGCCGTTGTTGATGGCGCGGGAACCGATCGATGGACAGTTGCCGGTGCCGTTGGCCCAGTTCCAGTTGCTGTCGGCGTTGAGGTTGTTCGTGCCGCTGTTGTAGCCACCGCCGATCATCCGCAGCGCGCTGATCGTGTTCGCGATGCCCTTGACGTTGGTCTTGAACTGGCCCGTGTTGGCGTTGATCTCCTCGCCGAAGTCGCTGACGTTGCGGCGCAGGACGCCACCTTCCTCGTTGTTGGCCTGCGTGCCGGTGATCAGGCCGAAGAACATGCGCTGCCCTTCGCCGTAATCGTGCAGGATGCCGGTCGGCTTGAATTTGCCGTTGGGGTATTCCTTGCAGCTCGCCTCGCGCAGCGCGGCGTTGCCGCCACCGGACGGACACGACTGGACGCGCACGGCGTAGTCGTCTCGGGTGACCGCGCCGATCTCCTTGTAGAGGTAGAGGCCCCAGCCTTCGCCACCGCTCGCCTCCTGGTGCCGGAAACGGATCGTGTGCGTGCCGGCGGTCAGCGTTATCGTGCCTGAATGCGACATCAATGCAGAAGCGCTGTTGTCCACGGCGTGCCCGCCATACCAGCCTGCGACATTGTTGCCGTCGATCTGCAGATCGACAGCGTCATCGCCGTCAATGCCGAATCGGTAGCTGCCGCCAGATGGAACCGATATTTGTCCGGAAAACTGGGTGAGATAATTGTCGTGACCGCAGCCATTGGTCCCGGCGAACGGATTGATGCTGGTGCCGGTCCTGTCGATGACGGCGACGGGGCCGCTTCCACAGAGCCTCGATGAAGTGGCATTGGTCGAGAACAGGCTGTCCATGCCGCTGCGGTCGGACGGACTACCGCTCCCGGAAGTTCGCTTCCAGGTGGTGATCGTCAGACCGACATACTGCGAAGCCGGAACGATTTCCCATGTGTTGCTTCCTGCAGAAGTGCAGTCCACCCGCGTGTTGCTCGACGTGAAGCACTTGTTGCCGGCCACCGGACCCTCGATCGAGAGCCAGTTCCACACCCGCTTGTCGGTGTTCTTCAGCACCCGGAACATGGGCGCCACGTAGTTGGGGAAGGTGGCGTCGTTGCCCGTCACGGTGGTGACGGCGAACAGGTGGTACTTGCCGGCGTCCGGAGCCGACAGCGGCGCGTAGTTGGCGATGTTGTAGCCGTCGCGCGCGACGCTCTGGTATTCCTTGCCCCAGCTGTGGCCGTCCTGCGGGAAAAAGGCGCCTTGCAGCGTGGTGTCGCTGGTCGTGTCCTGCTGGCGCCAGCCGCCGTACAGGACGCGGCGCAGGGCGTCCATGCGCGAGGTGGTGAGATAGTTGAGGAAGTCACCGCTCCACTTGCCCGAGCACTGCTTGTTGGCCGTCGCGGACGAGGGTTCGAAGCGGTTGTCGCTTGAATCCCAGACGTAGCAGACGTGGGAATTGAAGTAGCCGTAATAGTCGATGCTGGCGGGCTTGTAGCCGATATCGAGCGCACCGTCGCCGTCGAGGTCGGAGGCGTCGTTATAGGCTTCGTAGTAGATCTTGTGGTCCTTGCCCATCACCAGCATGTTGAGCGGCGGCTGGCCGGTCGCGGTGAACAGCGGCTGCTGCGCGACATCGATGCCGCCGGCGGACGCCTGGGCGGCAACGGGCAGCGGGTGGGTGATCCCGGCCAGGAAGCACAGCGCGCACAACGCGGATGCCAGTTGGAAATTCAGTCGCTTCATTGCGGGTTCTCCCGTTCCGCCACGCGGAATCAGAATACGTAGATCGTCTGTACCGTGGCCCACGCGGCATTCTCGTCCACGCTGGCCGGATCCTTTTCCTGGCCGGTGATGACGTAGAAGCGCGGCTTCTTGTTGGGGTCGTCGCCGATGATGCCGCCGCGGCGTTCCGGGCAGGCGCCGCCACAGGCGCGCACCAGCTGTTCGAACTCGAGCTGCGGCGGGAACTGCGCCAGCCAGCTGTCCCACGGCGTGCCGTTGGTTGCAGTCAGCGCCGCCGGGGTGTCAGGAATGTTGTCGTACGCCCACAGCGGATCGCTGACCTTGTCGCGACCTTCCGCCATGCGGCCCTCCGAGCGCTCGAATGCCTGCTGCTGTGCGCGGAAGTTGCCCGACATGCGCTCCTGCAGCAGGGTGACCTGCATGGCGGTCACGCCCAGCAGGGTGAGCAGCAGCAGCATGATCAGTGCGATGAACAGCACCGCGCCGTGCTGGCGGGAAGGAAGCGACCGGGGCAGGACCATGGCGGGCCTCAGATGGTGAACAGGCGGTTGCGCAGCGCGATCGTGGTCTCGTAGACCTGGCGCATGGAACCGTCGGTGGCGGGCGTGAGGGTGACGCCGAGCAGGTCGTAGGTGCGCGCATCGCCGCTAACCGCCGCACGCTCGGGCGAACGCATCAGCATCGCGACCTGCACGCTGAGGACCCGCCGCCAGGCGTCGTCCAGCGCCTGGTCGCCGGTGACGCCGGCAACCACTTCCTCGGCGGTGCGGTACTCGTCGATGGTGCCGTCGGGCGACGCGCTGGTGTCGTAGCCGTAGCGCAGCTGCATGTTCTCGACGCCGTCCACCAGCTGCTCGGGATCGTCGGCCAGCGCCGTGCTGTCGCGCTCGAAGCGGCGCACGTAGAGGCCGGGAACGCCGTTGCTGTCGTTCTTCACGAACACGGCGAGGTATTCGGCGCGGTGCATCTCGGCATTGAGGCGCGGCGGACCGCCAACGATCGGACGCGAGTTCAACGTGGCATTGGAAATGCGGAAGTCCCACGGGCAGGCGCTGTTGCCGCAGGAGCTGACCGACGGATCGAGGTAGACATTGGGCGAGGCGTTGCCCGCCACGCCCACCACGCCGGCCGCCAGCGTGCCGGCGAAAACGTCCGCCGAGCGGCAGTTCTCCAGCGCGAACAACGCGGCCGAGCCGTCCGGGGGCAGGAAGTCGGCGCTGCCATCGGTGAGCGTGACGTCGAGCTGCATGGCACTGCGCGCGATGCTGAGCACCGGCACGCTTTCCTCGCTGAACACCCGCAGCACCAGCACGTCGCTGTTGGTCACCATGCCGGTGATGCCGGTGAACTCCGCTGGCAGCGTCATCGAGCCGTTGGTGAAGCCTTCCAGCGGGCGCTGGAAGCGGTAGGCGCTGCCGCCCGGCACGCTGCCATCGAACATCGCCAGGTGGTTGACGAAGCTCGCCTGCGCCACCCGGCCGACATCGGCGCCGCATCCCATGTACCCGACCATGCGCATCTGGCGCTGCAGGTACTGGGTGGCGAAGCGGCCGTTTTCCTGCACGCGCGACAGGCCTTCCTGCATCTGCGAGGTGGCGCGCGAGGCGGCGAACACCTGGATCAGGCCGATCGTCAGCAGGGCACCGATGGCGAGGCCGACCATCAGCTCGACCAGCGAGAGGCCGCGATGGCGGCGGCGCAGCGGGGAACGCGAAAGGCGAGGGTTCACGTGCGGAGGTCCTAGAAGCGACTGGTCACGACGAAGACGCTGAACTGGCCATCGGTGCCGGCGCCGGGGCCGTCGGCATCGAGGCCGGCGCCGAATGCCGCCGCATCGTCCGTGCAGCTGCCGCTGGCGTCGCCGTCCCCGGTTTCCCAGCGCGCGTCGCTCCAGCGGATGCAGACGGCGATCTCGTTGCCGCTGATCGGCGCGATGGCGCCGCGGCCCTCGGGCAAGGTGCAGTTGACGCGCTGGCGCCAGAACTCGATGTCGTGCGTCGCCGCGGGGGAATCGGCCACGTCGTCGTCGCAGGCGAATTCGACGTAGCTGTTGGTGTAATAGGCGCCAAGGTTCGGGCGGTTAGCACGGATGCTGTCCATCATCATGCCGGCCAGTGCGGTGGCCTCCGAGCGCAGGTGCGCGCTCTGGTTGGTCTTCACCGAGTAGGCCTGCAGGGCGGCAAGGCCCAGCATGCCGAAGCTGAAGATCACGATGGCGATCAGCACTTCCAGCAGGGTGAAGCCGCGGGGCGAGGGGGTGGTGGTCATCGGGGTTCCGTCAGCTGCAATCCACGGCGTGCGAACTGGCGCGTCCCATCGCCGTGATGGTGATCTCGCGCTTCTGCTGGTTCTGGCATTCGTCCTCCGGCTGCAGCACGATCACGACGTCGCCGGTGAGCTGGGCGGTGCCGCGCGAATTGAACCGGACGTAGGTCTGGTCGCCTTCGGGCGCCATGTCGTTCTTCGGGTTGCCGGTCCAGGTGCGCAGCACGTTGGCCGGGTCGATCGGCTCGGCCGGAGCGCCGCTGACGGTGTTGTCGAGGAACACCATCCAGCCGAGCTTCCAGTCGGCCGCATCGGCGCAGGTGGTCGGGACCGTGCCATCGGTGGTGTCCGCGGCGCAGATCGACACGCCGCGGCCGCGCGTGATGGCCTCGTTGCGGGCCAGGTTGAACGCGCTCAGCAGGTCGTTGTTCTGCGTGCCGACGCGGTTGTTGCGGAGGGTATAGGCGAAGCTCGGCAGGGCGATGGCCGCGAGGATCGCCACGATCGAGATGACGACGATCAGCTCGATCAGGCCGAAGCCGCCGGCGCCCCGCGCTGCGGGTCGTTGCTCGTGGATGGCTGGTGCCGACCGCATGCGGTCCTCCCCGGGGCAGGTTTCCCGTCGTGCGGCAAAGCTACGGGGCGGGCCCGCGGGCGGCAAGGGCCCGCCAGCGGCGAGGTAGCAATTGGCGGACGAATGGTTGCCCGCGGACCAAGGCAGCCGGCGCGGCTCAGGCCACCACGCGCAGGCGCAGTTCCTTCGGCAGGGCGAAGGTCACGTCTTCCGGCTCGCCGTCGAGTTCGTGCACGCCGCCGGCGCCGGCCTGGCGCAGGTGCTCGATCACGTCGCGCACGAGGCTTTCCGGTGCGGAGGCGCCGGCGGTCACGCCGATGCGCTCGCGCCCGGCCAGCCACTCGGGCCGGATGTCGGCGGCGCCATCGATCAGGTAGGCCGGCACGCCCTGCTTCGCGGCGAGCTCGCGCAGGCGGTTGGAATTGGAACTGTTGGGCGAGCCGACCACCAGCACCAGGTCGCATTGCTGGCCCAGCCGGCGCACGGCGTCCTGACGGTTCTGGGTGGCGTAGCAGATGTCGTCGTGGCGCGGCCCCTGGATGGTGGGGAAGCGCTGCTGCAGCGCCTCGATGATGGCGCGGGTATCGTCGATCGACAGCGTGGTCTGCGTCGCGAACGCGATGTGGCCGGGATTGCGCGGCTGCAGGCGCGCCACGCAGGCGGTGGTCTCGACCAGGTGGATCGCACCCGCGTTGGCCGGATCCCATTGGCCCATCGTGCCTTCCACTTCCGGGTGGCCGGCGTGGCCGATGAGCACGACGTCGCGGCCGGCCTTGCCGTGGCGCGCCACCTCCATGTGCACCTTGGTGACCAGAGGGCAGGTAGCGTCGAACACCCGCAGCCCGCGCGCAGCCGCTTCGCCACGCACGCCCTGCGACACGCCGTGCGCGCTGAAGATGACCGTCGCGCCGTCCGGCACCTCGGTCAGTTCATCGACGAACACCGCACCCTGCGCGCGCAGGCGCTCGACCACGAAGCGGTTGTGCACCACCTCGTGGCGCACGTAGATCGGCGCGCCGAAGGTTTCCAGCGCCCGCTCGACGATCTCGATCGCGCGGTCGACGCCGGCGCAGAATCCACGCGGGTTGGCAAGCAGGACGTCCATCCCGTGATTGTAGCGCGCCCTGCCCTAGCCGGCCGTGTCGCGCCGCGCGCCGCCGAGTCCGAGGGCGAACACCACCAGCATCACGGCGCCGACCGAGATGGCCGAGTCGGCGACATTGAAGGCCGGGAACGCCCACTCGCGCCAGTAGACCTGGACGAAATCGGTCACATGCCCGAAACGCAGGCGGTCGATGAGGTTGCCGATCGCCCCGCCGAGGATCAGCGCCAGCGGCGCCGCATTGCGCCAGTCACGGCGTCCGGTGCGCGCCAGCCACGCCACCAGCACCGCACTGACGACCAGCGCCAGGCCGGTGAAGAGCCACCGCTGCCAGCCATCGGCACCGGCGAGGAAGCTGAAGGCCGCGCCCGGGTTGAACGCGAGCATCCAGTTGAGCAGCCCGGGGATCACCGCCTGCGGCTGGTAGGGCTGCAAGCCAACGAGCGCGAGGTGCTTGGTGAACTGGTCCAGCGCAATCACTGCAAGCGACAGCACCAGCCATGGAAGCGCATTGGGTCGGGTCACGGTGGACAGGCGAAATGGGGAAGCCCGATCATGCCATGCAGCGCGGCCCGACGGCTTGGCCGCCGCAGCACCGCCGTGTCGTCCTTGGGAGGGACTCCCGTCCCGATCGAGGCATCGCTCGCCGTGGGATGGGCTTCAGTCCCGATCCTTTGCTGGACCCGATGATCGCGGCTGAAGCCGCTCCCACAGAAGCAGTACGGTGCGCTCGTGGGAGGGACTTCAGTCCCGATCCTTTTTCCGGCCCCCCGATGATCGCGGCTGAAGCCGCTCCCACAGTGGCAGTGCGGCGCGCTCGCATCGCGCGAAACAGACGGTTTCCTGCAAGCAGGATCGGCAATGGCCGCTACCCGGGCGCCCCGATCCGGGGACAATCGCCGTCATGGCTTCGCACATGCCCTCCCGGGGTAGCAGCCTGCTCCGGCGCGGCCGATACAGCGAAGCGGGCAGGATCTACCTTGTCACCTTTGCGACCGCAGGCCGGATCCGGGTGTTTTCCGACTGGACCATCGCCAAGGCAGCCGTGCGTGCGGCGGTCAGACCTGAAGTCTGGCTGGGGTCACGCCTCCTGTGCTGGGTACTCATGCCTGACCACTGGCATGGGCTGGTCGAACTGGGCCCCGGCGAGACCCTTGCGCACGTCGTGCAACGCCTCAAGGGTCGGACTGCCCGCGCCGTGAATGAACACCGGCGAATGCGAGGATCCCTCTGGGCCACTGGATTCCACGATCACGCGCTCAGGGCAGAGGAAGACGTTGCTGGCATCGCGCGATACGTGGTTCTCAATCCCGTGCGGGCGGGACTCGTCGCGCGAGTTGGCGATTACCCGTTCTGGGATGCCATCTGGGTCGGCGGCGCCGATCGGGACTGAAGTCCCTCCCACGGGAAGCGATCGGGAATGGAGTCACTCCCACGAGCGCACCGGGTGCCTTCGTGGGAGCGGCTTCAGCCGCGATCGGGTCGAGCCGGAGGAAGGCATCGCATCGGGACTGAAGTCCCTCCCACGGGAAGCGATTCGGGAATGGAGTCCCTCCCACGAGCGCACCGCGCTGCCTTCGTGGGAGCGGCTTCAGCCGCGATCGGGTCGAGCTGCAGGAAGGCATCGGGACTGAAGTCCCTCCCACGGGAAGCGATCGGGAATGGAGGCCCCTGCCACCACAGCCCTCCCCTCCGCGCGCCAGACCCTGCACTAGAAGAACCGCCGCACCTCGCCCGGGCCTTCGACGTTGATCACGCAGCGGCCGCAGAGTTCCGGGTGCGCGGCGTGGGTGCCGACGTCCGGCTGGTAGTGCCAGCAGCGGACGCACTTGGCGGCGTCGCTGGGCGTGGCGGCGACCCAGGCGGTGCCGCCGTCGATCTCCACGCCCTGCACGTCGGTGCGGCCCTCGGGATCGGGCAGCACGGCAAGGTCGGCGAGGCGCAGGCCCGAAGTGATGAAGAAGAAGCGCAGCTCGCCCGCCACCTCCTCGTAACGCGCTCGCGTGGCGGCGTCGGCGTGGGCCACCACGTCGGCCTGCAGCGAGGCGCCGATCGCCCCGCTGGCGCGCATCGATTCGAGCAGGCGCGCGGCTGCCGCGCGGATGGCGAGCAGGTCGGCCCACCAGCGCCGCTGGTCGGGCGACCCCTGGGTGGATGCCAGGCCTTCGTACCAGGTCGCGAACAGCACCGACTCGCCGCGCTCCCCCGGCAACAGCGGCCAGATCTCCTCCGCGGTGAAGGAGAGCACCGGTGCGATCCAGCGCACCAGCGCCTCGCCGATGCGGTACATCGCCGATTGCGCGCTGCGCCGTCCGTGGCTGTCGGTCGGCATGGTGTAGAGCCGGTCCTTGGTGATGTCCAGGTACAGCGACCCCATCTCGTTGGTGCAGAAGTTCTGCACCCGCGCCACCACTTCCGGGAAATCGTTGCGCTCGAACGCGGCGACGACCGCCAGCTGCACGTCGCAGGCCTGCTGCACCGCCCACTGGTCCAGCAACAGGCACTCCTCCACCGGCAGGAGGTGCAACGCCGGGTCGAAGCCGTCGAGGTTGCCGAGCAGGAAGCGCGCGGTGTTGCGGATGCGCCGGTAGGAATCGGACACCCGCGCAAGGATCCGCTCCGACACGCCCATCTCGTTGCGGTAGTCGGTCGAGGCAACCCACAGGCGCAGCACGTCGGCGCCGAGCGAATCGACCACCTTCTGCGGTGCCACCACGTTGCCGAGCGACTTGGACATCTTGCGTCCCTGCTCGTCGACCGTGAAGCCATGCGTCAGCACCGCGTCGTACGGTGCGCGCCCGTGCATGGCGGTGGCCGTGAGGAGCGAGGACTGGAACCAGCCGCGGTGCTGGTCGGATCCTTCCAGGTACATCACCTGGTCGCCGGGCGCGCGCGCGAGTTCCGGGCGCTGGTCGAGCACGCAGTAGTGGGTGACGCCGGAGTCGAACCAGACATCGAGGATGTCGGTGACCTTTTCGTAGCGGCCGGCTTCCTCGCCCAGCAGTTCGGCGGGGTCGAGCGCGTACCAGGCATCCACGCCGCCCTGTTCCACGCGCTGCGCCACGTCCTCCATCAGCTCGACGCTGCGCGGGTGTGGCTGCTGCGTGGCCTTGTCGACGAACAGTGCGATCGGCACGCCCCAGGTGCGCTGGCGCGAAATGCACCAGTCTGGCCGCCCGGCCACCATGCCGGCAATGCGTTCCTCTCCCCAGGCGGGGAACCATGCCACGTCCTCGTGCACCGAACGGAGTGCGGCCTGGCGAAGGCCCGCCGTCTCCATGCCGATGAACCACTGCGGCGTGGTGCGGAACGCGACTGGCGTCTTGTGGCGCCAGCAATGGGGGTAGCTGTGGTTGATGCGCGAGCTGGCCAGCAGCACGCCGCGTTCGCCGAGCAGCGCGATGATCGCGTCGTTCGCCTTCCAGATGAACTGGCCCTCGAACAACGGCGTGCCCGGCAGGTAGACGCCGTTGCCGCCGACCGGGTTCAGCACGCTGGCCGGATGCGCCGCGACCATGCCGTACTGCTGGCCGACGGCGAAATCCTCGACGCCGTGGCCGGGCGCGGTGTGCACCGCGCCGGTGCCGTCTTCGGCCGACACGTGCGCGCCGAGGACGAGCGGGATTTCGCGGTCGTAGAAGGGATGGCGCAGGCGCAACCCTTCGAGGGCGCTGCCACGCACGCTCCCCGCGAGGACCTGCGCGGCGCCGGCGGCATCGGCGGCGCCATAGCGCGCCGCGCAGGCATCGGCCAGCGCGGCCGCCACCACCAGCAGCACGCGCGCGCCGCCGCGCCGC
>JAEZQS010000176.1 GCA_023412995.1 Pseudomonadota bacterium | reverse complement strand
TGGCGCCGAGCCCCGCGCGACCGCGAAACGCGGATGGGTCGAAACCTTTCGGCTGGCGGCGGCGCAAGCGCCGATTCGCGGTCGCGCCTGCAGCGATCCTACGACAGCACACGTCCAACCGGCGTTTCCGTGGATCCGGAAATCCTTGCCTCCAACGGCAGCTCCGGGGCGGGCACCTGCGCCACCTGGCACGACGAACCGTTGCGCGCGCTGGCCATCGCCAGGAAATTGCGCAGCAGGTCGTGCCCGTGGCGGGTCAGGATCGATTCGGGATGGAACTGCACGCCTTCCAGCGGCCAGCGACGATGGCGCAGGCCCATGATCTCGTCGAACGAGCCGTCGGCCTGTTCCGTCCATGCGCTGACCTCGACGCAATCCGGCAACGACGCGCGCTCGACGACGAGCGAGTGGTAGCGCGTCGCCTCGAACGGACTCGGCAACCCGGCGAACACGCCGCGGCCGTCGTGGTGCACCGGCGAGGTCTTGCCATGCATGATGCGGCGCGCCCGCACCACCCGCCCGCCCAGCGCCTGCGCGATGGCCTGATGGCCAAGGCACACGCCGAAGATCGGCACGCGCTCGCCGAGCGCCGCGATCACATCGAGTGAAACGCCTGCCGCGTGGGGCGACCCCGGCCCCGGTGAAACCACGATGGCCGACGGCTCCAGTGCGGCCAAGGCAGGCAGCGCCAGTGCATCGTTGCGAACGACGCGGACCTCTTCGCCCAGTTCCCCGAGGTACTGCACGAGGTTGAACGTGAACGAGTCGTAGTTGTCGATCACCAGCACCATGTGCTACATCCGGCCGTGCGGGAGGGAGGCGGCGCGCAAGGATACGCCGGCCTGGTTTCAGCTGGGAGCATGCGAAGGAGTTCCCGTTGCCGAACGCGATGGCATCGAAGCTGCGGCAGCCGCATACGCGTTTCGCGCTGCGCATGGTGCTGGTCTTCGCGGTACTCGCCATCGTGATGGTGGCGGTGGCAGTGCAGGTGTTCCGCACTGCCGGCGACTTCGTCACCGCCAACGCGGCAGTCGGCCACAGCTGGCAGGTGAAGCAGCAGCTTACGGCCACCCTCCTAGCCCTGCGTACCGCCGAGGCCAGCCAGCGCGCCTATCTGCTCGGGCGCGATCCCGGGCGCCTCGCCGATGCTTACGGCGCGCTGCCGCGCATGGCCGAGCACGGCGCACGCCTGCAGGCGATGGTGGCCGACAACCCCGCGCAGCAGGCCGACGCGCGGCGCCTGCGCGAACTGCTGCAGGAACGCAACGATGCCATGCTGCAGCTGCTGGCTTCGTTCGAGACGGGTGGCCTGGAGGCCGTGCTCGCCCATCCCCTACTGGCCTCGGCGCGCATGCAGGATGCCGGGATCGACCAGCTCGTCCTGCAGATGGACGAACGCGAGGATGCCATTCTTTCCGCACGCCAGCAGGCGAGCCTCGACCATGCCCGCCTCACCCGCGGCCTGACGCTGGCGGCGATGGCGCTGTGCATCGTCGTGCTCGCGATCGCGCTTTTCCTGATCCTGCGCGAATTGGCGCGTCGCACCCGGGCCGACCAACGAGTCGGCGCCGCCCACGACGACCTCGCGCGCAGCCTGGACGAATCGCGGCGACTGGGGGACACCCTCAACCAGCTGTCGGAACTCGGCCACCTGCTGCAGGGCTGCCGGACGCTGGAAGAAGCCGCCGGTGGCCTCAAGCTGCTGCTGCTGCGGCTGTTCCCGGGCAGTTCCGGCGCCATCTACCTGCAGAATGCGTCGCAGAACCTGCTGACGCCCACGCTGGAATGGGGCGACATCGGATCGGCGGAGGCCGTGTTCGCGCCGGATGACTGCTGGGCCGTTCGCCTTGGCCACGCTTATCCCGATGACGAAGCGGCCAATGCCTTCATCTGCCGGCACCTTGCCACGGTGGTCGTGCCAGGGGCACCCTCGCACGTGTGCGTGCCGCTGTTCGCGCAGGGCGGCATGCTCGGCATCCTGCTGCTGTTCGCGCCCGCCATCTCGGCCGAAACGCGCAGCACGGCCGTGGCGGCGGCCGAGCAGGTTTCCCTCGCCATCGCCAACCTGCGCCTGCAGGAGACCTTGCGCACGCAGTCGCTGCGCGACCCGCTCACCGGCCTGTTCAACCGGCGCTACCTCGAAGCCTCCCTTGCGCGCGACCTCGCGCGCGCCGTCCGCCGCAGCCAGCCCCTGGCCGTGCTGATGCTGGACATCGACCATTTCAAGCGCTTCAACGACGAGTTCGGCCACGACGGCGGCGATGCACTGCTGTCGCAGGTGGGCGAGGTGCTCGCGAGCCTCGTGCGCAACGAAGACGTCGCCTGCCGCTATGGCGGCGAGGAGTTCACGCTGGTGATCCAGGAAGCCGATGCCGCCATGGCACTCGATCGCGCCGAGGAGATCCGCAAGGCCATCGCCACGCTGCACCTGGAACGTGGCCACAAGGGGCTGGCGCAGGTGACCGCCTCGATCGGCATCGCCTCCTACCCGCAGCATGGGGACACGCCGGAGCAGCTGCTCAAGCGCGCCGACCGCGCGCTCTACACGGCCAAGCACGCTGGCCGCAACCAGGTGTGGGTGGCAGACCGGATCTGAGCGCGGGCCGTCAGGCGTCGAAGCCGTCGGCAAACAGCACGTCCGCCACCACGACCACGCTTGCCTCGCGCACGATGTCGTGCCGCAGCGCGCCGGCGGGGACGTCGCGCCCCCAGTAGAGCTCGACCGACGTCAACGAGTCCCCCACCAGCGGGTGCGGCTCGACATCGTCCTCGTCCGGCGTGCTGGTGACGGCAACGGCCGGCTCCCAGTCGATGCCGTCGAGGGAACGGCGCAGCGCGATGTCGAAGCCGGCGCCAGCCTGGCGGATCCAGAACAGCACGAAGGCACCATCGGGCATCACCACCGGCAGCGAATCGTGGTTGTTGCCGGTGGCGGCGAAGGTTTGCGCCGGCGCGCTCCAGTCGCGCACGTCGGTGGTGGTCTTCACGTGCATCTGCAGCGCGCTGCTGCCGGTCTGGTAACTGGCGAGGTAGCGGCCGTCGCTCTCGCGGAAGGCGATGCGCGGCAGTTGCGACGCCGGGGCGATTGCCGTCCGCAGCATGTCCCAGGTCGCGCCGCCATCGGCGGACTGGGCGACGTAGCTGCCGGCTTCGCTGCCCAGGCGCTGGTAACTCACGGTCAGCGTGCCGTCGGCGTGGCGGATCACGTGGGGATTGATCTCGCCGCCGGTCGGCCAGCCGAGGTCGAGCGGCGCCCCTGCGGAAAATGCGATCCCGTCCGCGCTGGTCGCGCGCCAGAGCCGATAGCTCGATGCGGCGCCGGTGCCCCTGAGGTAGAACAGCACGAAGGAACTCGGCCCGAGCTGCAGCAGGGCGGGATGGCGCTCGTTGGCGCTGCTGGCAACCACCGGCGCCGGCTCGCTCCAGCTGGCGCCCTCGTCGGTCGAACGGGTCAGCCACAGGTCGCCCGAGAGCGACCCGTCGAGCCGCTCGAACACGACGATGCGCGCGCCGTCGTCGGCGGAGAGGATCACCGTCGCCTGGTAGTCGAGTTCGGGTCCGGCCGTCACGGGCATCGCGGCGCGGAGCACGGCCACGGGCAACACGAACGCCGCGCACGCGACCAGGCGGAACAGCAGGGGGGTCATGCAGGCGGGTCCTCCAGCGCTGGCGGCGCCGCGCGCCGGGGAACATGCAGGGTCGACGGCGATCGTCGCCGACGGCCGCCGGCGCAGCAAGCGCAGGACGCGATCCGGCGACCAGGCCGCGTTGCCATTCCCCTGATCCCTGATCCCTGATCCCTG
>JAEZQS010000158.1 GCA_023412995.1 Pseudomonadota bacterium | reverse complement strand
GCCGCACCCTCCCCCGGCACACCCCACGCACGAGGCGGACCGAAGTCCGCCCCGTGTCCGTGACCCGGTGGATGGCGCAGCCGCGTCGCGGCCGCGCCACGGCCTGCCGGCAGTACCTCAGCCGTCGAATCCGTCGACGTAGATCCGGTCCGAACAGCTGACCTGTACGTTCGTCACGTTGGCGCCGGCCACCGTGCCGCTGCCGTTGGACACGGTGCACACCTGCACCGGTCCCGTCGGCTGGCTGGCCACCGTCACCGCATAGGCCGAGCCATCGGCCAGCGGAGCGGCGAAGGTGAAGCTACCATCCGCCGCGATGGGCAGGTTGCCGCCGCCATTGACCTGCAACACCAGCCCGCTGCCGAGCAGGCCGCTGACCGTTCCGCCCACGGTGTAGGTGCTGGTGGTGCAGGTGACGCTGACATTGGTGACATCGGCGCCACTGATGGTGCCGTTGCCGTTGGCCACGGTGCAGGCCTGCGACGGGTCGGACGGCTGCGTCGCCACCGTCACGGCGTAGCTGTCGCCGTCCTCGAGCCCGAGCGGGAATTCGAACGACCCATTCGCCGCCACCGCCAGGTCGTTGCCGCCGTTGAGCCGCAGCACCAGCCCGTCACCGGCAAGCCCGCTGACGTTGCCGCCCACCGTGTAGGTCGGAACCGGGCCGAACGTCGCGGTGACGGTGCAATCGGCGCTGGCCGGCGCGGTGGTATAGACGTTGCCGGCGAGGCTGCCGCCGCACCCGGTGACACTGGCGATCTGGTAGCCGCCGTCGGGGGTCAGCGTGAACGCGACCGTCTCGCCCTCGTCGACCACCTGGGGTGTCGACGGCGCGATGCTGCCATTGGCGCCAGCCACCGGTGTGATGGTGTACTGCACCGGCGCGCCGCCTGCGCAGCTCTGCACCTTGACGTCGTCGAGGTACCAGCCATCGGCGCCGACCGAGCTGTCCGATCCGAGCCGGAAGCGGAACTGCACGTTCTGACCGGCCATCGCGGTGACGTCCACGATGGACTGCACCCACTCGGCCGTTCCGCACCAGGCCTGCAACCCGCCGAGCGGGTTGGAGAAGCTGGTGCTGATCGGCCCGGTGTAGGGATCGGTGAGGAGGGAGGCGCTGCCGACCTGGGTCCAGGTCGATCCGCCATTGGTGGACGCCTCGAGGATGCCGCCGTCGTAACAGCCGGTGGATCCGTTCGCCTCCATGCCGCGGCGGTTCCAGTACTGCAGCGTCAGCGGCGCTTCGCCGGTCGGCAGGGCGATCGACGGCGACACCAGGCGCTGATCGCTGATCGCGCCCGGGTCGTTGGCCTTGAAGGAATGCGCGCCGCTGTGGGCCGTCGCATTGTCGGCCCACGAATTGCCGATGCTGCCGGCACCCAGGGTCCAGCCGTTGAGGCCCGACTCGAAGCCGTAGGTGTAGACGGTCTGCGCCGTGCTGCCGGCGGAGCAGTCGCCCGGAAGCGGCAGCGTGCTGAAGGTGAAGGTCGGCGACGCGGCACCGGCCCCGCACGCGTTGGCCGCCGTGACGCGCCAGTAGTAGCGCGTGTTGGACGCGAGGTCGGTCGCCGGCGTCGCGGTGGTTCCGGTCACCGTCTCGGTGTAGACGACGCTGGTGAACGCCGCGTCGGTGGCCACCTCTATCGTGTACTGCTCGCTGTTGCTGCCGGACCAGCTGAAGGTCGGCCGCACGGGCTGGTTGGTCGCGTTGTTGGCGGGCGCGGCGAGCGACGGCGCGCCCGGCGCGGTCGTGAATACCGACAGCGTGACCGTCGCGTCCTCGCTGCTGGCGCCTGACGCAGTGCCGTGCACGTTGATCGGATAGACGCCTGCCGCCACGCTGCCGGTGTTGCCGATCTGCATCGTACTCGAACCCGGCAGGGTCGGGATCGGGTTCGGCGAGAAGCTGACCGTCGAAGGCGACGGATTGCCGCTCGCCGACAGGCTAACCGCGCCGCTGAAGCCGCCGGTCGAGCCGGCGTTGATGGCGACCGAGGCAGGGGTGCCGGCGCACACCGAGGTCTCGGCCGGCGCCGGCGCGAGCGTGAAGCCCGGCTCGAGCGAGCAGCCCGGGAACTTGAAGCTGCCGATGCGCGTGCGCCAGTTGAACGACCCCGTGGTGCCGTAGTACTCGCTGGTGAACCAGAACGTGCAGTCATCGACCGGATCGACCGTCAGCGCGCTGTAGTCGCCCCAGCGGCTGCCGGTGGCGACCTGGCTGCCGGTGCCGTCGAACAGGTGCGCCTCGCCCTGGGCGAGGTTGTTGAGGGGATCGCCCGCCAGGCGGCCGGCATAGCGCAGCTGCGGGTTGATGCTGGCGTCCGAGGCGCTGTAGCCGACTGCGAGGTTGCCCTGCGTGTCCATGGCGATGCTGCCCATCCAGCGCCAGGTGGTATCGGGCTGGAAGGTGCTTTCCTGGAACACCGTCGCCGGACCGCTGGTGACGTTGCGCAGTTCGAACCAGCGCACGCCGGCCACGTTGTTCGAGCGCACGGTGAAGTTGCCCACCAGCGATTCGTGGCTGCCGAAGTTGCGATAGGCGAGGCGGAACATCAGGCGGTCGCCGATCGCATCGAGCCGGTCGGCCACGCCGAGCTGCGGCACGCACGAGCGGTTGCCGCTGCACAGCGTCGAGAACCCGGCCGCCGCCGGGCTCGAATCGAGGTTGAAGGTGGAGTTGGCCGGCGTGGTGAAGTCGGCGTGGAAATGGCGCACCTTGTAGGTGCCGTTGCCGGGATAGGAAACGAACGGATTGGGCGAGCCGACGGGCGGCGGCGCGGATCCGTCGAGATCGGCGGGAAGGAAGGTCGGTTCGTTGCCGCCACCGGTGATGCCCGGCGTGATGAAGGTCGCCGCCGGGTTGCCGGCAAGCATCGCATTGCGGTCGAACACGAACGCCTGCGGGCCGAGGAACGCCGTGCCCGAGGAGTTGAAGATGTTCATGGCCATGTAATAGCCATCGGGCCACACGCCCAGGTGCGGATAGTCGAAGAAGTTGCTGCCGAGGTGGAAGGCGTAGCGGTGGTAGGAACCGGCCGCGTCGCTGCTGGTGGAGATGGCGATGCATTCGTCGGTGGGAATGCCGGACCCGGCGAACTGGCTGATCAGCCAGCGGTTGGCGAGCTGGTCGTACAGCACCACCGGATCGCCGCTGCCGCTGGTCTCGCACACGCCGCCGAAACCGGACCACAGCGACGAGATCGCAACCGGGCCCATGACCGAATTGCCGGTGGCTTTGTCGAAGACCTGCAGGCCCTCGTTGACCATCTGCACGTATTGCGTCTCGCCGACCTCGCCGTTGGTGTCCGGCGGCGCGCAGTTGCAGCCGACTCCGGGAAACGTGATGCCGTCGAAATTGATGATGGGCGCGGGCATCTGCTGCACCGGCGCCATCGTGTTCTGCACCACCGGGTCGACGCTGTCGACGTGGTGGTTGGGCAGTTGCGGGTTCTTCGCCGCCTCGCGTTGCTCTTCCGCCTTGCGGTCCTCGTCGCCCTCGTGCCACGCGGGCAGGTAATAGAGCGGCAGCGACGTGTCGTTCTGGTAGGAAGTGCCCCAGCGCAAGGCGGTGTCGGGCTGCGCCTCCTGCGCGAGCGCCGACCCGGCACAGGATGCACCCAGCACGACAAGCGCCATGCCGAGCATCCGGGAATGGAAACGATTCATTGCGTTGACCCCGCTCTGATCCAGCAAAGACCGGGCGCGGGATTGCGCCCGGAAATCCCGGGGCGGTTGCCGGAACGCGTGTCCAGGCACCGTGCAGGCGCGGGCCGCGCCGGCCGTCGCGGGCCCCTGCCGCGACACGCGTCCACCACGGCGCCTGCCGTGCGTGACGCCAGCAATGTCCTGCATGAAACCGGTGCCCCCGACCGGATGCTCCCCGCCGGCGCAGACCGCCTTGCGGCTGCGGTTACGTTCCGCCGCGCGGACTATATGCCTCCGCCCAGCGGTGGGCAAACTGCGGTGCAGCAGCGGCCGCGCCATGCGCGGCCCGCGGCCCCTTGCCTTGCCGCGCCCGCAGGCATCGGCCGGCCGCACGCGGTGTGGGGGCGCGCCCACGGCCAGCGCGCCGAGCGCATCGGCCAGCAGCGTGCTGGTGAGCGGCTTGCGCAGCAACCCGTCCATGCCGGCCGCACGTACCTGCGCTTCCTCGTTGCCGGCCGAGCGCGCGGTCACCGCCAGCAACGGCAGCGTGGCGTGCTGGCCGCTGCGGATCGTGCGTGCCAGCTGCAAGCCATCGATGCCGGGAAGGTCGAGGTCGATGAGGGCCAGGTCGAAGGAAGCACCGACGGCGAGTTCAGCCAGCGCGGCAAGCCCGTTGGCGGCATGCACCGGTTCGTGTCCCAGCTGCCGCAACAGGCCGGCAACCACCTCCGCCACCATGGTGTCGTCTTCGACCAGCAAAACGCGCAGCCGTCCCGGACTCCCCTGCACCGGCATCGATGCCGTCGCGGCGATTGCGTCTGCCGGTGCCGGCGAGGCGAGCGGAAGCTCGACCCGGAACGTGCTGCCCGCGCCCGGCGTGCTCGCCAGTTCGATGTGCCCGCCCATCAGCTGCGCCAGTTCGCGGCAGATCGCCAGGCCCAGGCCGCTGCCACCGTGCCGGCCGGCATTGCCGTCGGCCTGCTCGAAGCGGCCGAACAACCGTTCGCGCAGCGCTTCGCTGACGCCCGGACCGGTATCGACGATCGACCAGCAGAGGCGGCCTTCGCCGGCCTTCGCGAGGGCGACCGTGACCGCTCCGCGCTCGGTGAACTTGAGCGCGTTGCCGACGAGGTTCAGCAGGATCTGCTTGACCCGCACCGCATCGCCAACCACGGATCGCGGGATGCCTGCGGCGACGCGGGTCCCGAGGTGCAGCCCCTTGCGGTCGGCCAGGGGCTGCTGCAGCGCGATCACCTCGCCCAGCAGCGCGGCCGGATCGAACGGTGCGCACTCGAGCGCGAGCTTGCCGGCCTCGATGCGCGCCAGGTCGAGGCTGTCGTTGATCACGCGCAGCATCAGCTCGCCGGACTGGTGGATCGCATTGGCGTAGTCGCGCTGTCGCGCATCCAGCGGGGTGCCGAGCAGCAGCTCGCTCATGCCGAGCACGCCCGTCATCGGCGTTCGGATCTCATGGCCCATGGTGGCGAGGAAGGCCGACTTGGATTCGACCAGCGCCAGGCGATGCCGCCGCCGCACGCGCGCCCGGTAGGCGCCGAGGGCGAGCGCGAATGCCGCCAGCACCAGCGCGCCGTACGCGGCATAGGCGAGCGG
>JAEZQS010000124.1 GCA_023412995.1 Pseudomonadota bacterium | reverse complement strand
TCTCTGGAGAAGCGGTGTGGCTCAGCGGGCCTTGCGGGCCGCGGCGCCGACCTGGCGGGCGGCTTCGTCGCTGGCGGCCTGGGCGGCTTCGCCGGTGGCCTGGCTGGTCGCGTCGAACGAGCCCTTGGCCAGCGCACCGATCGCCTCGGAGGTCTTCAGCGAGACGCCGAACACTTCCTGGTTGTTCGCATACAGCTTCTCGGCGCTTTCCTTGGCCAGCTGCACGCCCTTCGGCCAGATGGCCTTGGCGCCTTCGAGGTCACGCACCTCGGCGGCGGCGGACCAGAACTCGACCGACGCCTTCACGCGGTCCTCGAAGGTCTTGACGTTGAGTTCGGTGATGCGCTCGAAGCCGGCGAGCGCCAGGCCCTGGGCCTTGACGAACGCGTCGGTGTAGCTCTTGCCGAGCGCGAAGGACGGGGTATTGATCTGCTCGAACATGGTGCACCTCGATCAGGATGGGGGGAGTGGCGAGCACTCTATCAACTTTTTCGCTGCAATGCAACATAATCCGGCGGATGAAGCGCGTCAGGCGGCCTTCCGTTCAGGAAATATGAGGAATATCAGCTCACTGGACGCCGGTCGGGGGAATGCGGCGGTGCAAGAACAACCCGCCGCCTCAGTCGCCCTCGTAACGGCAGGTGGTGGTGCAGGTCTCGTGCACCGTGACGCGCGAGAGCAGGGGCAGGCGCGGCTGCAGGCGCTGCCAGACCCAGCGGGCGAGATTCTCGCTGGTCGGGTTGGCGAGGCCTTTCACCTCGTTGAGACAGCGATGGTCGAGCGCATCGAACAGCGGCGCAAAGGCCGCCTTGATGTCCGCGAAATCCATCACCCAGCCGGTGGCCGGATCCACCGGGCCGCTGGCCTGCACTTCGATGCGGAAGGAATGGCCGTGCAGCCGGGCGCACTTGTGGCCGGCCGGCACCTGCGGCAGCCAGTGCGCGGCTTCGACCTGGAAGGTGCGGGAAATGTCCATGCGCGGAGTCTATCGCGACGGCGCCGCAATCCCGGCCATCGGCCGCGGCGCCAGGCCCGGCCGGACCGGAGGCCGGCACGTGCCTTTCGTCACGTGTCGCGCCGCCGGTCGTTGGGCCATGATCACCGCACTTCGCGGAGGGGACCCCCCATGCAACGACGAGATTTCCTCAAGCTCACCGGCGCCGGCCTCGGCGGACTGGTGCTGCCGGCGTTCGGCGGCCGGCTGGTCGCCGCCTCGGAACTGTTGACGCGGGTCGATCCGGCCGTTCGCAAGCGCCTCGCCGACGTCGCCCTCAACGCGGCGCGCAGCGGCGGCGCGAGTTACTGCGATGTGCGCATCGGCCGCTACCTGCGCCAGTTCGTCATCACGCGCGAAGACAAGGTGCAGAACATTGTCAACACCGAATCCAGCGGCATCGGCGTGCGGGTGATCGCCAAGGGCACCTGGGGCTTTGCCGCCACCAGCGACATGAGCCCGGACGGCGTCGCCGGCGCGGTGCGCCAGGCGCTGGCGATCGCGCGGGCCAACTCGCGCCTGCAGGCCGAGCCGGTCCAGCTGGCGCCGGTGAAGGGCGTCGGCGAGGTGAGCTGGGCGACGCCGATCGAGCGCAATGCGATGGAAGTGCCGATCAAGGACAAGGTCGACCTGCTGCTGGGCGTCAATGCCGCCGCCATGGCCGCCGGCGCCAGCTTCGTCAATTCGATCCTGTTCCTGGTCAACGAGCAGAAGTACTTCGCCTCCACCGATGGCTCCTACATCGACCAGGACATCCACCGCATCTGGGCGCCGATGACGGTGACCGCGGTGGACCAGAAGAGCGGCAAGTTCCGCAGCCGCGAAGGCCTGTCCGCGCCGCGCGGGATGGGCTTCGAGTACCTCGACGCAAAGGCCGCGGACAAGGTGGAGCTGCCGGGCGGCGCGGTCGTGTACGGCGATTCGTACGACATGAAGGCCGATGCCGTCGCCGCGGCGAAGCAGGCGCGCGAGAAGCTGACGGCGCCGTCGGTCAAGCCCGGCAAGTACGACCTGGTGCTCGATCCCTCGCACCTGTGGCTGACCATCCACGAGTCGGTCGGCCATCCGACCGAACTCGATCGCGTGCTGGGTTACGAGGCCAATTACGCCGGCACCAGCTTCGCCACGCTCGACAAGTGGAAGTCGAAGGACTACCGCTACGGCAGCGACAAGGTGACCATCTTCGCCGACAAGGTGCAGAAGGGCACGCTCGGCGCGGTCGGCTACGACGACGAGGGCGTCAAGACGCAGCGCTGGGACCTGATCCGCGACGGCATCCTGGTCAACTACCAGGTGATCCGCGACCAGGCGCACATCCTGGGGCTGAAGGAATCGCAGGGCTGCTGCTACGCCGATTCCTGGTCCAGCGTGCAGTTCCAGCGCATGGCCAACGTCTCGCTCGCGCCGGGCAAGGACAAGCTCTCGCCGGCCGACATGATCAAGGACGTCGAGAACGGCATCTACATCATCGGCGATGGCTCGTTCTCGATCGACCAGCAGCGCTACAACGCGCAGTTCGGCGGCCAGCTCTTCTACGAGATCAAGGACGGCAAGGTCACCCGCCCGCTCGAGGACGTCGCCTACCAGATGCGCACGCCGGAGTTCTGGAACTCGTGCGTGGCGGTGTGCGACGAATCCGACTACCACTTCGGCGGCTCGTTCTTCGACGGCAAGGGTCAGCCCGGCCAGGTCTCGGCCGTGTCGCACGGTTCCAGCACGGCGCGCTTCAACGGCGCCAACGTGATCAACACCGCGCGGAGCCTCGGCTGATGGCGGCGTGCACGAAGGAAGCGGGATTCGTCAAGGCGCGCCTGCCGGCACGGCCATCCGTCGCCACCGTCGCGGGCCCAGGAGAAAACGCATGAGCATGTACACCGAAGAGCAGGCCCGCGACATCCTCGGCAAGGTAGTCAAGCTGTCCAAAGCCGACGAATGCACCGCCACCCTGAGCGGTTCCAGCGGCGGCAACATCCGCTATGCGCTCAACAGCGTCTCCACCAGCGGCCACGTCGAGGACGCCGACCTCGCAGTCGAGGTGGCGTTCGGCAAGCGCACGGGCACGGCCACCATCAACACCTTCGACGACGCCTCGCTGGCGAACGTCGTCCGGCGCGCCGAGGAGCTCGCGCGCCTGGCGCCGGAAAACCCCGAGTTCATGCCGGCGATCGAAAAACAGTCCTACAAGCCGAGCTCGACCTTCGTTGCCGAAACCGCGGCGATCACCCCGGAATACCGCGCCGGCGTCGCGGCCGCCTGCATCGAGCCCTGTCGCAAGGACAAGCTGGTCGCCGCGGGCTTCCTGACCGACGGCCAGAACTTCTTCGCCACCGCCAACAGCAACGGCAACTTCGGCTACCAGAAGTCCACCGCGATGGACTTCACCTGCACCGTCCGCACCGCAGACGGCAAGGGCTCGGGCTGGGTGGCGCGCAACCTCGGCGACGTGTCGCGCTTCGATGCGAAGGGCGACATCCGCACCGCCATCGACAAGGCCAGGCGCTCGGTCGATGCCAGGGCGCTCGAGCCGGGCAAGTACACCGTGATCATGGAACCGGCCGCGAGCGCCGGCCTGATTTCCTTCATGATGTTCGGCTTCAACGCGCGCCAGGCCGACGAGGGCCGCAGCTTCCTCTCGAAGAAGGGCGGCGGCAACAAGGTGGGCGAGAAGCTGTTCGACGAGCGCGTCACGCTGTATGCCGATCCGTGGGAAGCGGGCGCCGAAGTGATGCCGTGGGACAACGACGGCCTCGCGCGCCAGCGCACGCCGATCGTCACCAGTGGGCGCGTGGATTACCTGCAGTACACGCGTTACTGGGCGAAGAAGCAGGGCAAGGAGGCCATCGGGCAGCCCGGCAACCTGATCATGGTGGGCGGTGACAAGTCCACGATGGACCTGGTCAAGGGTACCCGCAAGGGCGTGCTCGTCACCCGCACCTGGTACATCCGCATGGTCGATCCGCAGACGGTGCTGCTGACCGGCCTCACGCGCGATGGCACCTTCTACATCGAGAACGGCGAGATCAGGTACCCGATCAAGAACTTCCGCTTCAACGAATCGCCAGCGATCATGCTCAACAACATCGAGGAGATCGGCAAGCCGGTGCGCGTGGCGGACGACGAGTCACCGTTCGTGATGATGATCCCGCCGCTGAAGATTCGCGATTTCACCTTCTCGTCGCTGTCGGATGCCGTCTGAGGCAGGGAATGGGGAATAGGGAATAGGGAATCGTCGAGCAATGCAGTGTGGTGACGACGGGTCGCATGGGAGATGCGGAAGCGGCAGTACGCCCTGGCCATTCTCCATTCCCTTTTCCCTGTTCACGGCTCCGACATGACCCGCGCCGGCTTCCTCCGCCTGCTGCTTGGCGGCGCCGCGTCGGCGCTGCTTGCGCCGGCCTCGCGGGGCGTGGCGGCGGCTTCCCCCGATCCCGGCCCCGCCATCCCGGAGGCCGGCGCGTACGACTTCTGGTTCACGCGCCTGATGTACGAATCGGGCGACTGGGACGTCGATTCGCGCATGCCCTCCAACGTGCTCGATGCCCTGATCCAGTACACGACGTTGCGCGTGGACACCCGCGAGCGCGTGCTGCCGCTGGCCGATGCGCGCGTGCTCGGCGCGCCGTTCTGCTACCTCGCCGGGCACAAGCTGGTCGAGTTCAACCCGGACGAGCGGCGCAACTTCGAGGCCTACGTGCGCAACGGGGGCTTCGTGCTGGTCGATGACTGCAACCACGACATCGACGGCCTTTTCGCGCGCTCGTTCGAACGCGAGATGGCGTCCCTGCTCGGCGAAGGCGCGCTGCGCAAGTTGCCGAACGACCATCCGCTGTATGCGAGCTTCTTCCGCTTCGAGGGGCCGCCCAACACCGGCATCGAACTCAATGGCTGGGGCGACGACCTCGTGCACGACAGCCTCAAGGGCATCGAGGTCGAGGGGCGCCTCGGCGTGCTCTACAGCAACAAGGACTACGGCTGCGAATGGGACTACGACTGGCGCAACAAGCGTTTCCTCGCCGAGGACAACACGAAGTTCGCGGTCAACATCGTCGTCTACGCCTTGACGTCCTGATGCACGGTCGCAACGAAGCGCCCGCGAGTACAGCCGGAGAAAAGATGTTGTACACGGAGCACACGGAGCAAAGGACGGGTTGCGGGCGCTCCACGTCGGCGGGTTCGCCTGATGCGAGCGCCCGGCGAGGAGCACGGCGCACCCGTTCTTTCATCCACCTCCCGCTTTTTCGTTGTCTCCGTGTGCTCCGTGTCGAAAGCCTTCGCCCTTGCTTCGCAGGCTCTTCGTGTCCTTGCGTTTCACTCTCCTGACTTCTGGAAGAACATGATTGACGAAGCAGCGGTGCGAGGGCAGGTCGACAAGCTGGCGGAATTGCGCGAGGCGATCGGCCGCGTGATCGTCGGCCAGCACGCGGTGGTCGAGCAGCTCCTCGTCGGCCTGCTGGCGGGCGGGCACTGCCTGCTCGAAGGCGTCCCCGGGCTCGGCAAGACGCTGCTGGTGCGCACGCTGGGTTCGGCGCTGGCGCTGGATTTCCACCGCATCCAGTTCACCCCCGACCTGATGCCGGGCGACATCATCGGCACCGAAATCCTCGAGGAGGACCACGGCACCGGGCGGCGTCATTTCCTGTTCCAGCGCGGGCCGGTGTTCACCCACCTGCTGCTGGCCGACGAGGTCAACCGCACGCCGCCGAAGACGCAAGCGGCACTGCTGGAGGCGATGCAGGAGCGTACCGTCAGTTACGCAGGGACCACGCACGCGCTGCCGCGGCCATTCTTCGTGCTCGCGACGCAGAACCCGATCGAACAGGCCGGCACCTGGCCGCTGCCCGAAGCGCAACTGGACCGCTTCCTGCTGCAGGTGGAGGTGGGATACCCGGACGAGGCGGAAGAGCGCGCGATCCTGGTACGCACCACCGGCAGCGAGGAGGCGAAGGTGGAGGCGGTGATGTCGGGCGAGGACGTGCTGGCGCTGCAGGCGCTGGTGCGCCAGGTGCACGTGGGTGATGCGCTGCTCGACTGGATCACGCGCCTGGTGCGCGCGACGCGTCCGCAGGGCAGCGCGCTGGAGGAAGTGCGTGAATGGGTGCGCTGGGGCGCCGGGCCGCGCGCGGGCCAGTCGCTGGTGCTGGCGTCCAAGGCGCGCGCGCTGCTGCATGGACGGCTGGCCGCCACCCGCGAGGACGTCCACGCGCTGGCCGCGCCGGTGC
>JAEZQS010000116.1 GCA_023412995.1 Pseudomonadota bacterium | reverse complement strand
GCTCCTACGAAAACACGGACTCTTGTAGGAGCGCTGCAAGCGCGACCGCGAACCGCCGCCGACGACGCCGCCAACCGGAGGTTGCGCCGGCAACCGGTTTTCGCGATCGCGGCTGGCACGTCGCGTTCGCCGAGGCCAGGGAGAGGCCCTGTCCCGTGGCACGTAGACCCTTCGGTACAAAACGGGGCCGGGTTGGCCGGTTGTGTGCTTTTCCAACCGTCGCCCATGCGGGACCGAAGACGTTGTCGCATTGCTAGCAGGCAACCGCGTCCTGTCTCCCGACTCCGTCCCGCAGCAACGCCTCGAGCTCCCGTGCGATGGCTGGCGCAGGGTGGACGGCGTGCAGCATCGCCCGCCGCGCCTCCTCGTCGTCCGTCATCGGCCGATGGTCGACGCGATCTTCCATGAGGCAAAGCATGGAAGCGGCTGAATCCAGGGTGCGGGTGTCGTTCGGCCAGATCCGTTGCAGGATTTGCCGCGCATCTTCGCGCAGCGTCCCGGGCAAGCGTGTCACGGCCGTTTCCAGGTCGATCGGTTCCGCCGGGTCGCCCAGCCACGCGTGGCGCAGCACGGCAAACAGCGCGGCGAGGATTTCCTCGACACGTTCGGGCAGGATCACAGGGCGGGCTGGAGCAGGCGCAGCGGCTGCCGTGTCGCGCTCGCCGCCAACGAGATGGTCGAGGTCCTCCGCATCGTCCGGCAGGTCACCACAGGAGATCGCGTAGCGCGGCTCCTCGATGTAGGTGCCGGTTCGCTCGATGGTCGGGTCGCGCCGCAGGAACGCCGGCATTGCCAGGAAGTCGGCAGCGCTGCAGGCCACCATCCCGTGCGGCACCATCTGCGTCACCGGCACGATTTCCGGCAGCTCGTCCACGCGGTCGCCATCGGCGCGCGTGCGCACGAGAACGGCCGAGGTGCAGTCGGCAAGGAGTCCGTAGCGCAGCGCGATCGCAAGCTGCCGTCCGGGAGCGGTGTCCGCGTAGCGGCGCTGGCCGAGGATCGCGCGCTGCGCCGGATCGGTGGCGCGCGGGGGCAGGGCGAACGTGAGCGGTTCCGGCCAGGCGGGTGATTCCAGGCGGAGCGTGGGCAGGGCATCGCCGTTCCAGTGCGCGGCAACCTGTAGCACGTCGCCGGGATACGCGAGTGGCATGGCCAGTGGTTCGGCCTCGACGCCTTCCCAGCGTGCCTTCACCGCCAGCGGCTGCGCGCGGGCGCGCTGGAACTGGCGCATGACGCAGGCGTCGATGGGCTCCATCGGCACCGCGCGTTCCAGCGTGGCGTGCGTCGTGACGGCGAGTGGCTCCAGCACGTCGACGCCCGCGGCGCTGCCGACCGCGACGACGAAGCAGGGCACGGCGGCCTCGCGCAACGCGTGTCTTGCATCGGCGATGTCCTCCGGCTGCACGGCGCCGTCGGTCACCAGGATGATGGCGCGGCGGCGGCCGGGTTCCGCATCGGGCAGGTGCCCCAGCGCACAGTCGAGCGCGACACCCATTTCCGTGCCGCCGAGGTCGGCATCGACGGTGCCGGCGAGTTCGGCCAGCGCCGCGGCGACCTGTGGCGTGGCTTTCAGCATGCGGCGGAACAGCGGCCGCGTCGAACTGCCGAAGCGGATGGCCTGGATGCGGTCGGCGGGATCCAGCGCAGCCGCGATGGCGTGCACCGCGGCGCGCGATTGCGCGGTGGCGTCGCCCTGCATCGATCCCGAGCCGTCCAGCAGCAGGACGAGGTCGAGCGGCAGTGCCGGAACGGCGTCGCGCGGTACCACTACGCTGGCGAGTCCGAACGTGCCTTCGCCGTCGGCAACGCTGCGCACCGCCGGGGCAAGCGCTGCATCCAGGTCGAACAGCAGCACCAGGTCGCGGTCGAGTTCGGCCGTCGCGAGCGCCAGCACCAGTTCGCCATCCTGGCGCGTGAAGGCCGCCGGGTGGCTGGCGCAGCGCGCGTTGGCGGCGGCGAGCAGGCCCTGCACGCGCACGGACAACGCCAGCGGGTGCGTTTCGCCGAAGTCGTGCCGCGGCGCCGCGGGTTCGTCCATGCGCCAGCGGCCGTAGCGTGGCCGGTGCACCAGCGGCAGCGAGAAGCGCGCGCTGCCGCCAGCGACGCGCTTCGGCGCGGCGAAGCGCAGCACGATCTCGCCTTCCTCGCCGGGTTTCAGGTTGCCAAGGCTCGCGGTGAGGACGCCTGGCGCGGGCTGCTCCAGCAGCACGGCGCTGTGTCCGTCGGCGATTGCATCGTCGTAGTCGCGCGTGGCGGTGGCACGCGGGCGAATGTCCGCCTCCAGCGTTTCGCCCGCGATCGTGGCGCGCAGGCCGAGGAAGGCGGCATCCAGCGGCACCGGGAACGTGTAGACGATCTCGACCGGCGACTTGCCGTCGTTGCGCAGGTGGTGGTGCAGCGCATAGGTCGCGACGAGGTCGGTGATCGCCACCTCGAGCACGCTGTGGGCGAGGGGGCCTTTGCGGCGCGCACTGCGCGATGGGAACAGCCTCATGGGAATCCTCCGGTCAAGCGGATGGTTCGTCGCGCAGTTCGGAAAGCGCCTGCTGCACGGCATGGAACAGCTGGCGCAGCTGCGCCTGGGTCAGCCGGCAGCGGTCGGGCGCGACCACCAGCTCCACGCCATCGGCCACCACCAGGTGCGAACGCACCTCCACGGCGCCGGCCCGCAGCGAGGGCAGTGGCGCCTCGCCGCGCGCGCGCAGCAGGTCGCCCACCGCGTCCAGCGAGAGGCCCGATTCCTGCCAGTGGCGGATGCGCAACAGGTCCGCGAGGTGCGCCTCGCCGTAATGCGCGCCGCGCTTCTCCCCGGCGGGCGGCGGCAGCAACCCGCGCTGGATGTAGTAGCGGATGGTGCGTGCCGGCACGCCGCTGCGGTCGCTGAGTTGGTGCAGGGTCAGTTTCATATCGCCAGCTCAAGTGTCTCAAAAACTGTTTATAATGGCGACGTGGCCCGTGTCAAGCGGCGAGATGGGAAAGTGGCACCTTCGCCGCGTGCAGGCCTGATGGCCGACAGCCTCCCTCCTCCTTGCAAGGACCCTCGATGATCACGCTGACAAACCGCTACACCGAAGCCGTCGAATACGCCCGCACCGCCCACGGCGGCCAGGTGCGCAAGGGCACCGCGATCCCGTACTTCGCCCACCTGATCGGCGTCAGCAGCCTGGTGCTGGACTGCGGTGGCGATGAGGACCAGGCGATTGCCGGCCTGCTGCACGACGTGGTGGAGGATTGCGGAGACGCGTATGCGGCCGTCGTGCGATCCCGCTTTGGCGACCGCGTGGCAGACATCGTGCAGGCCTGCACCGACGGCAGCCAGGAGCAGAAGCGTCAGGCGGACGCGGAGGGCAGCAAGCGGGCGGATTGGGAACAACGCAAGCGTCGCTACCTTGCGCACCTCGAAACATGCGACGCCGAAGCCCTGCTCGTCTCGGGCTGCGACAAGCTGCACAACCTGCGCGCGATCCTCTCGGACCTGCGCAACCCGGCAGTCGGCACGGCGGTATTCGACCGCTTCATCGGCGGGCGCGACGGCACGCTGTGGTACTACGGCGAACTGGCGACGGTGTTTGCGCGCCGGGGGCATCCGGCGTCCAGGGAACTGACGCGGGCGGTGGACGCGCTGCGATACGCGCTCCAGCCAGACACCGCGCCGAGCTAGCCGAGTGCACCGCGACTGCCGCCAAAGGAGGCGCTGCGGGACGACGACGCGTCTTCGCGCGGGTAGGCGCGCCGCGCGGCGTCGTCGCTGGCAGGTCCGGCGAACGCGCCATGTCCGAGCGTGCTGCTACGCCCCGCCCTGTCGCTGCGGATCAAAGCGATGCACGCAGCGCGTTTGCGCCGCGACGCCGCTCAGCAAAGCGCGCAAGCCGACCAGCTCAACTGGTACAACTCGGGAGCCTTGGGCAAGTGCTTCGTCAGGCACTGGCGTGGTGGCGCGGAACGCGCGTCACTCCGCAGGGATGGTGGCTATGGGTGGACTCGAACCACCGACCCCAGCATTATGAGTGCTGTGCTCTAACCGGCTGAGCTACATAGCCATGGGTACATCGGCGCACGGGGAACGGTGCGCGGCGGGGCGTGCGATTCTAGTGCGGGGCGTCGGCGTGTCAAGGGCCACAGGTCCTGTTTGCCTTGCCCCTCGCGCGCGGCGTGTGGAAGAATCGGGCCACTTGCGCGCGAGGAAGCCGAAACCGTGATCGATCCCGATGGTTACCGACCCAACGTCGGCATCATCCTGCTCAACGCGGAAGGCAACGTGTTCTGGGCGCGGCGCATCGGCCGTGATGGCTGGCAGTTCCCGCAGGGCGGGATGCGCAGCGACGAGACGCCGATCGAGGCGATGTACCGCGAGCTGGAGGAGGAAACCGGCCTGCAGCCCCACCACGTCGAGGTGCTCGGCGCGACGCCAGGCTGGCTGCGCTACCGCCTGCCGCCCCGGCTGGTGCGCCGGCACGAGCGGCCGGTGTGCATCGGCCAGAAGCAGGTGTGGTTCCTCCTGCGCCTGGTCGGCGACGAATCGGCGTTCTGCCTCGACGCCAACGAGAAGCCGGAGTTCGACCATTGGCGCTGGGTGGATTTCTGGTACCCGGCGCAGCACGTGGTGAACTTCAAGCGCCGCGTCTACGAGCAGGCGCTGCGCCACCTGGTGACCCTGGCGGAGGACAGCTGCTCGGTCACCCTGCGCGAACAGCGTTGGGAAACCGTGGCCCACGCGCCGTAACACGTGGGGCGCATCGCGTCCCCGTCCAGCGAATGCATCCGCGCGACGCCCGTCGCCCCGCCCGCAACATCGGCCTGACGCCATCCTTGCAACGCGCCGGCGCGCCCGCGCGTCGCATGCCCTCGCACGCCCGTCTTTTTCCCGAATCCCCAATCCCGAATCCCCCATCCCCGATCTGGTGTTGACAATCATTCGCATTTGCATTCCAATGCGCCCGTCGCACGGGAACGCACCCCATTCATGTACGTCTGCATCTGCAATGCCGTCACCGACCGCACCATCCGCGAAGCGGCTGCCGGTGGCGCGCGCTCGTTCGAGGAAGTCCGCCAGAGCACCGGTTGCGGCGACTGCTGCGGCAACTGCGAGGAGCTCGCGGTCGAGATCTTCGAGAAGGCCGCCACGTCGCGCCCGCTCGACCTGCCGATGATCGCAGCCGCAGCCTGAGCGTGCGTCGCGGGCCCTGGTTCCGTAGGCGCAAGCCGCGACACCAGCCCCGCACGCATCACGCGTGCAGCCGCGCCTCTCCTCCGCGCCGCCTGTTTGTCGATCGCCACGCCGGCTGCCATTGCATCCGGTTCGCGTTCGACCGCGGTTGCGGCAGGCGGGCTATAGTTCGGGTCCCGCCGCTGGCGCGGTTCGCACGGGCGCGTCGCGCTGCAGCCGCAGCGCCGCGCAGGCCACCCGCCGCACGCCACCTGGAGCATCGCGATGAAGGGCAATCCGGAGATCATCAGCCACCTCAACAAGGCGCTGCAGAACGAGCTCACCGCGATCAACCAGTATTTCCTGCATTACCGGATGTACAAGCACTGGGGCTACGGCGAGCTGGCCGAGCACGAGTACAAGGAGTCGATCGACGAGATGAAGCACGCCGATCGGCTGATCGAGCGCATCCTGTTCCTCGAAGGGCTGCCCAACCTGCAGTCGCTCGGCAAGATCCTGGTCGGCGAGACGCCACGCGAGGCGCTCGGCTGCGACCTGCAGCTGGAGCTGCAGGCCGTGCCGGACCTCAAGGCCGCCATTGCCGATTGCGAGCGGCTGGGCGACTACACCAGCCGCGAGCTGCTGGCCGACATCCTGAAGTCCGAGGAAGACCACATCGACTGGCTGGAGACGCAGGTCGGCCTGATGGACCAGCTCGGCGACACCGCCTACCTCCAGACCAAGGTCGACGATTGACTCCGCGCGGCCGAGGCGGCGCCGTTGGCGATCATGATTCCCTGCGCGGCGATCACCAGCGAAACGCCTCGGACACGGAGCGCGCGAGCAAAGGGACGATCCTGCAGGAGCGGCGCAGCCGCGACCGCGACACCGCACAGGCGACGGATTTGTCTAATCGGCGACGCAACCGGCCACCCTGCGGTCGCGCTTGCAGCGCTCCTACG
>JAEZQS010000101.1 GCA_023412995.1 Pseudomonadota bacterium | reverse complement strand
CCACCGGGGGATCACATCACCGGCTGGAGGCGATGGCGATCAGTGCATCCAGGGGAACCCGCCATCCTGCGGGAATCCGAAGACGACGTTGTCGCCGGTGAAGCCGTCGCCCGATTCATGGCGCATGGTGCCGGGGTCGGCCATCACCGCGACGGCGGCCACCGGCGTGCTGATCGGCGGCAGGTCGCTGGTGATCTGGCGCACCACGGCGACGTAGAACGAGGCCGCCGGCGAGCTCGGGAACAGCGACAGCACGACATGCGCCTGGTCGGCGGGCAGCGTGCCGTTGAGGGAGCCGCTCACCAGCGCGCCGCTGCACACCGACGTACCAAGGTCGGCAGGGAGGGAGGTGAGGAAGCACCAACTGCCGGTGCTGGAAAGGTAGTTGGAATCGAAGCCGTCGCGCACCTGCATGTCGACCGAATTGGGCACGTCCTCGAGGTTCCGCGTCGCATCCGGAAGCGAGAAGTTCACGTTCGGGGCATCTCCCTGCGGCCCGAGTCGCACGTCCACGCGCGCCAGGTAGATGAAGCTGGAACCGGTGGTCTTGGTCCACAGGGTCGGCGCACGGCGCCCGTAGGTCTGCAGTCCCTCGCGGCGGACGCCGGTTGCCGCGGCGCACATGGTGTTTTCCGCCACCGCCGGCTGGTCGCCGCCGGTCACGTCGAAGCTGCAGGCATCGGTCGGCACCTGGGTCCAGTCCGGTGCGGCCCAGCTGAAGTTGGCACCCGGCAGCCAGTTGACCATGTTCGCGTACTGGGTCGCCGCGGTGCTTTCGAGGCCGCTCTGGAAGATGCCGTTGCCGTAAGGGCTGAAGGGCGTGTTGACCTGGCCCTGCGGGCCGCGCGCGTGGCACACCATCGAGCTTTCGATCGACTGGCCGGAGCGGCTGCGGTTCACCAGCAGTTCACCACCGCTGTAGGCCGTCGGCGGACGCACGTCGGTCACGCTCGGCAGGGTCCAGCGCGTGTGCGAGGGTGCCAGCGTCACGTTGGTCACGCTCTCGGGGTCGGTGCCGAGCAGGACATTGGCGCAGAACAGGAATCCGTCGGTGTTCACCCGCAATTCACTGGACAGGCCGTCGCCGCTCGTGACGTAGGTGAAGCCCGGCAACTGGAGGTTCATCGGCATTTCGTCATTGACGCGAACCGTGGCGGCCTGGGCAACCTGCACCATGAGGGCGGCGGCCACGCCGGTGAGCGAACAGACAGCCAACTTGTTGAATGACGACATTTTTTCCGATCTCTAGCCCAAACAGTAATCCGGGAGTCGCATGCGCCGTGCGTTCCGCAGTCGGCAGGCTGTATGCAACCTAAATCCCTTCGTCCGCTCGCACCCGATCGAGTCCCCGGCCGCGTGCCGGTGGCTCGTGGTACACTCGAACGTGCTGCATTCTATCGGTTCGCGTGCGTTCATGCACGTGTTAACTTCGTGTTGAGACAAGGATTTTTGCGGGTGCGGTCACAAACCGGCCCACCTGCCGAGCCCCCCTATGCGCGCGATAACCTGCCTTGCCTTTAGCCTCCTCGTAGCCGCGTCCGCCGCCGCTGCCCCGTCGGGGCCGCCGACCCTGGAAGAGCGCATGTCGCAGGCCGAATTCCAGGCCAGCGGACTCGACAAGCTGTCGCCTGCCGAACTGCAGCAGCTCAATGCCTGGCTGCAGGCCCACGGTGGCGCCACCACGCAGGTGGTCGACGCCGGCGGCCAGCCGGTGTTCTACCCGAGCGAGGGCAGCCGCGAACGGGTGGAGGATCGTATTGCCGGAACGTTCAGCGGCTGGCGCGGCCATACCGTGTTCAAGCTGGAGAACGGCCAGGAGTGGGAGCAGGCCGAATCCGGAAGCCGCGCCACCGGCACGCTGGAGAATCCCGCCGTGCGCATCAAGCCGATGATCCTCGGCAGCTGGCTGATGTACGTCGAGGGCTGCGGCTGCAGCGTGCGGGTCAAGCGCATCAAATAGCCGGGATTCGTGATTCGGGATGGGGCAAGGCGGCGGCTGCAGAGGCGGTGACCGCTTTGAATCCCCAATCCCCAATTCCTAATCTACGCCCAGGGCAGCGATGAGGCGCGCCAGTCGCTTGGGCGACACCGTCTCGCGCGTGCGCAGTTCCTGCGCAAAGGTCGATACGCGCAGTTCCTCGATCACCCAGCGCAGCTCCGCCAGCGCCGGATCGTCGCCGCGCCTTGCGCGCAGCGCGAGGTAGTCGCGCCAGTAGCCGCGGATGGCGAGCAGGCGCGCCTGGTCGCGTGCGGGATGGTGGCGCAGGCGCTCGGCGCGCAGGCGCATGGCCTTCAGGTAGCGCGGGAACTGTGCCAGGCGTGCCGCGTCGATGTCGCGCAGGAATCCGGGGGCAAGCAGCGCGTCGAGCTGTTCGCGCAGGTCCTCGTAGTTGGCCGTGGCGAAGCCCATCAGCGGGGGATCGAGCCAGGGGCGCAGGTCGGCATAGCCGCCCATGACCGCTTCGGCCAGCCCGAGGCGCTCCACCGCCGCCGGGAACAGCGCGCGCGCCAGCCCGTCGCGCGTGGCGCCGAACGCGGCTGCGGTGCGGATGTCCGGGTCGATGCCGGCCAGCAGTGCCCGCAGCGCGCCCTCGACGATGTCGGCGCGCAGGTCTTCGGCGCTGCCGAGCGTCGCCCATTGCAGGGCCAGCCGGTTGTCCAGCGGCAGCTGCCGCGCGGTCTGGCGGACGCGGTCGGCGAG
>JAEZQS010000086.1 GCA_023412995.1 Pseudomonadota bacterium | reverse complement strand
GGCCAGCCCGGTGCCGGCCAGCAGGGCCGCCACCGCGAGGCTCGCCGCCGCCAGGCCGAGGCGGTGGCGCGCGGCGAACGTGCGCGCGAGATAGAGCCGCGTCTGCGGCAACGCCTTTACCGGCCGGCGCTCGCGGAAGCGGTCGAGGTCTTCCGCCAGTGCGGCGGCCGATTCGTAGCGCGCATCGCGGTCGGCGGCGAGTGCCTTGCGCAGGATCGCGCGCAGTTCGGAGGGCAGGCGCCGCGCCGCCTGCAGGAGTGCGGTGGGCGCGGGAGCCGGCACCATGCCGCCGCCGCTGTCGATCGCCGCCAGCAGCGTGGCATGCGGCGCGCGCAGGGAGAGGTGTGCGCGCGTCGCGAGCTCGGCGGCATCGCCGCCGGTCAGCACCTCGTACAGCATCACGCCAAGGGAGTAGACGTCCGAACGCGTGTCGAGGTCGCGGTGCTCGTGGCCGGCCTGCTCGGGACTCATGTACACCACGGTGCCGGCGCGCTCGGTCGCCGCCATCTCCACGCTGGCGCCCGCGCCAGCAGGACCGCCGCCCACGGCGATGCCGAAGTCGATGATCTTGGGCATGGCCACGCCATCGACCCGGCGCACCAGCACGTTCGAGGGTTTCAGGTCGCGATGGATGATGCCCTTCTGGTGCGCATGCTGCACCCCGTGGCAGACGCGCGCGAACAGCGCCAGCGATTCCGCGCGATCCACCTTGTGGCGCCGGCAGAAGGCTGTGATGGGCTCGCCCTCGACCACCTCCATGGCCAGGTACGGATTGCCCTGCGTGGTGGTGCCGGCGTCGAACACCTGCGCGATGGCGGGATGCTGCATCTGCGCCAGCGCCTGCCGTTCGACGTCGAACCAGGCGCGCGCGAGCGGGCTCGCCACCTGCTCGCGGATCAGCTTGAGCGCGACGTCGCGGCGCACCGGGTGGAGCTGCTCGGCCAGGTACACGCGGCCCATGCCGCCCTCGCCCAGCAGCCGGCGGATCACGAAGGGCCCGAGCCGCGCGCCGGCGGCGAGCGTCGCCGCTTCGTCCGCGCCGGAGGGCTGCAGCTGGAACTCGGTCG
The DNA here is from genome assembly GCA_023412995.1 of Pseudomonadota bacterium. Taxonomy (GTDB): domain Bacteria; phylum Pseudomonadota; class Gammaproteobacteria; order Xanthomonadales; family Rhodanobacteraceae; genus Dokdonella_A. The sequence goes on along the minus strand of JAEZQS010000086.1, from coordinate 3,510 downwards.
CCTCGTCGGCGAAGTCTTGCGGGACGTTCATCGCCTGGCCTGCGGGGCTGCCGCCGGGATCACCTGGATGCCAACCTTACCTTGGCCGGCGCGCGCGAGGTACCGCCGGAAGCAACCGGACGCTGCGCGGGCGATGCGCTGGCGCTGCAGCGGGCCCGCCCCGGCGCTGGCGGCGGCAGGGCGGTTCTCGCGTAAACTCGCCCCTGGCGACCCGTCGACCGGACCCGTCATGGATTCCCGCGACCGCGATTCCAGCACCACCCAGCGCCGGACGATCCGGCCGGCGCACGAATACGACGCGCGCAGCGCGGCTTCGGCATGCCTGGTCGTGCTGCAGGGCCAGCGCCTCGGGCAGCGCGTCGACGTGGGTGCGCAGCCACTGGTGATCGGGCGGGCGCCGGAATGCGACTTCCAGATCATGGAGCGCAGCGTCTCGCGCCAGCACGCACGCATCTGGCAGGAGCCCTCCGGCTACCGCATCAAGGACCTCGACTCCACCAACAAGACGCTGCTCAACGACCAGCCGATCATCGAGGCCGAGCTCAAGGACGGCGACCATGTCTCGATCGGCAGCTGCGTGCTCAAGTTCATGGAGCGTTCCTCGGTCGAGGCGCGCTACCACGAGGAGATCTACCAGCTGGCGACGATCGACCCGCTCACCGGGTTGTACAACCGGCGCCAGTTCCTCGAACTGCTCGACCGCGAGCTGGCGCGCACGACCAGCCATGGCCGGCCGCTCGCGCTGCTGATCATCGATCTCGACCATTTCAAGTCGATCAACGACCGCCACGGCCACCCCGCGGGCGACGTGGTGCTGAAGCAGGTGGCGACGGCGCTGGCGGCGCATGCGCGCGAGGAGTACATCGTGGCGCGGATCGGCGGAGAGGAGTTCGCCGCGGTGTTGCCCGAGCACGACATCGAACAGGCCAGTGCGTTCGCCGAGCGCCTGTGCCGCGCCATCGCGACGCTGGACCTCGGCGAACAGGCCGGCGCGCGGCGGGTGACGGTGAGCATCGGCGTGGCGACCTGGGGCAATGGCCTGGTGAACGTCGCCGACCTGCTGCGCGCCGCGGACGCCGAGCTGTACCGGGCCAAGCAGTCCGGCCGCAACCGGGTCAGTGCAGCCGTCCCGGCCTGAGGCCGCGCCGGATTCAGGTCCAGTCGGTCAGGCCCTCGATCGCGCACAGATTCTTCCACGCCGGGCGCGCCTTCACGCGCGCGGCGAGCGCCGAGAGCGCCGGCCACTGCGTCGCCGGCCGCGGCATGTTGCGCGACCAGCGCATCAGCATGGTCGCGTAAAGGTCGGCCATGGTGAGCTGGCCACCGGCCAGCCAGGGCCCTGCCGCTGCAAGGTGGCCGTCGATGCGCTGCCATGCCGCCTCGATGCGCCGGCGCGCGAAATCGCGCGTCTCGTCCTCGTTTTCGCCGGCGGCGAAATCCTGCGGGTAGAACCACTGGCGGAAGGCCGGCTGCAGGGTATTGGCCAGGTGCACGACCCACTGCAGGTAGGCCGGCCGCGACGGCGTGCCCGGCAGCGGCGCAAGGCCCGCCTCGGGGTGGCGCTCGCCGAGCAGCAGCAGCAGCGCGGCGCATTCGTAGGTCGGCTCGCCATCCACCACCAGGGTCGGCACGGTGCCGTTGGGGTTGAGTCGCAGGTACTCCGCCGACTTCTGCTCGCGTGCATCGAGGTCGAGCGCGCGCAGCACGTGTGGCGCGCCGATCTCCAGCAACGCGAGGTGCACCGCCATGCTGGCGGTGCCGGGCGAGTAGTAGAGCGTGTACATGCGAATGGCTCCCGTGCGGCGGGCCATTCTAGCGGCGGCGGCAAGCCCGGGCAGGGCCACGCGGCCGGTGTTCCCCGGTGCCACCCGTGACCGCGCAGCGTTGCTTCCGCTGGATCGCAGTGGCGGGCAGGCGACGCCCGGATCGGGCGAGCGTCGCGTGCCTTGGCCGTCAACGCACCGGCTCTACCGCGCGGGCGCGGCGGTTACCGGTGGCAAGCCGAAGTTGAAGCCGTTGATGAAGATGCGGTCGGGATCGGTCTCGAAGGCGCCGATGTCGACCGCGGCGCCAACCCAGCGCGGGAAGCCATCGCCACGCTGGTCGTAGGTGAACACGCCGTTGGTGGGGAATCCCCCGCTGTCGATCGCGTAGCTCTCGCCGCGGATGGGCTCGCGCGTCGGCACGCGGCCGCCATTGTCCTGCAACGGGCCGAGCGCAGGCGTGAAGCCGATCGTGTCGGGCGGCGGCGGCAGCGGCGTGCCGGTGACGAGGTTGTGCGCCCCGACCAGCACCACGCCCTGCAGTCCGTCGAGATCGCGCCGTTGGCCGTTGTCGAGGGTGAAGTTGTCGGACAGGATGCTGCTGTGGAAGGTCAGCAGGACCCCTCCCATCTGCAGGCCGGCGGCCGACCCGTGTCCCTGCGTGTCGACCGAGACCATGGCCGTGTTGTCGGCAATGGTGGAGTTGTAGAGGTACAGCGGCCAGCGCGAGTACACGCCACCGACCCGGTCGGCGAGGTTGCCGGTGATGGTGCTCTGGAAGATGGTCGAGATCACGCTGGTGGTATCGGCGAGGGCGATGCCGCCCATGCGCGCCGCCCGGTTGTAGGCCACGGTGGATTCCAGGATGGCGGCATATCCGCGCGTGAACAGGCCGCCGCCGAAGCTCGGCGTGGTGGACGGCGAGTAGGCGCTGTTGCCCATGACGAGGCTGTAGATCGCCGTGAGTCCGCCGAGCGCGTAGACGCCGCCGCCGCTCGCGTAGCCGTTCCCCGCGGCAACCGTCGCGTTGCCCGATACCTCGCTGCGCTGGAGGTAGGTCGATCCCTGCGTCCAGATTCCGCCTCCCAGCGATCCGAGGTTGCTCATGCTGCGCGCCGTGCAGCCGGTGACGGAAGAGTCGCGCAGCAGCACGTTGCCCTGCGACTGGATGCAGCCGCCCAGGACATTGGTGTCGGAGCGGTACTTGTGGCCGCCGGTCAGCGCCAGGTCCTCCACCAGCAGCGTGCCGAAGCCGAGGTGCACCAGCAAGCCGTCGTTCTGGACATTGTCGCTGGCGTCGATCGCAAGCCGCTGGCGCCCGGGGCCGACCAGGGCCAGCTGGTCCTGCGCGAAGACGATGGCGCCGGTGGTGAGCGAGATCGTGCTGCAGGCGAGCTGGGACATGTCCACGGTATCGCCCTCGGCGGCACCGCCGATCACGTCGCGCAGGCTGCCCGGTCCGCTGTCGTTGCAGTTGGCGACGTACAAGGTGGCTGGCGCGCGCGATGGCGCCGCTGGCAATGCCGCAGGCACGCGTGGCAGGTCGAGCGCGAGCGGCTCCGCCATGCCGGCGAGCAGGCTGTCCGCCGCAATGGCAGCCAGGGGCGAAAGGACGGCGGCCGTCGCGCAGGCGGCAGCAAGGCAGCGGGCGAGCGGGCGCAACGTGCCCGCATCCGGGCGGGGGCGTGGTCGGGACATGGCGTGGTTCTCCTGGGTGGTGAGGGGCTGGACCGGCGCCGTGCGGCGC
>JAEZQS010000302.1 GCA_023412995.1 Pseudomonadota bacterium | reverse complement strand
CGCCCAGCGTGCCCGTGGCGAACACGAGGTCGCCGGCGCGCGCACCGTCGCGGCGCAGGGCGCGCCCGGCCGGCACGAAGCCGTGCACCGTGACGGTCACGGAAAGCGGGCCGCGCGTGGTGTCGCCGCCGACCAGCGCGAGGTGGTGCTGCGCCGCCAGCGCGCCGAAGCCTTCGGCAAACGCGGCGACGAACTCGCGCGCGGGTTCGGGCAGGGTGAGCGCGACCAGCCCCCACGCGGGGGTCGCGCCCATGGCAGCAAGATCGCTGAGGTTCACCGCGAGCGCCTTCCAGCCGAGGTCCGACGCGCTGGTGCCGGCGGGGAAATGCACGCCAGCGACGAGCGTGTCGGTGCAGATCGCCAGCTCGTGGTTGGCGGGCGGCGCGACGATCGCCGCGTCATCACCGATGCCGAGGCGCACGTCTCCCCGCGCGACCGCGCAGTGCCTGCGGAAGATCTCGATCAGGTCGAATTCCACGGAGCGGGGAATCGGGAGTGGGGAATGGGGAATGGTAAGGGCAACAGCGGGCGACTCGGCACGGTGCGAACACCGCGGCATGCGGCAGCGGGGAGCATCAGCCGGAGCGACGGCGCGGCGCGGCCGCGGCGGCAGCGGTCAGGCGCGCGGATTGCGGTATTCGGCGGCGCGGCACTGGGCGGCCAGCTTGTCGAGCACGCCGTTGACGTAGGTGTGGCTGTGCTCGGAGGCGAAGCGCTTGGTGGTTTCCACCGCCTCGTTGATCACCACGCGGTAGGGCACGTCGATGCGCTCGCGCAGCTCCCACGCGGCAATCCGCAGCACCGCGCGCTCGATCGGATCCACCCGCATGATCTCGCGATCGAGGAAAGGCACCAGGGCGGCGTCGAGGTCGGCCTGCCCCTTCACCACCCCGCGCACCAGCGCCTCGAAATAGTCGAGGTCGGCGATCTGCATGTCCTGCTCGTGGCGGAACTGGTCGATGACGGCGTCGACGCGGTTGCCGCTGAGCTGCCAGGCGTAGACCGCCTGAAGGGCGCGGCGTCGCGCACGCGAGCGCGCGGCCGGATCGACGCCGGGAGGATGGGGATGCGGGTTCACAGGCGCCTCCAGAGGTCCGTCATCTCGAGCGCGGCAAGCGCGACTTCCTCGCCCTTGTTGCCGTGCACGCCGCCGGCGCGGGCGGCGGCGTCGGCATGGCGCTCGACCGCGAGCACGCCGTTCAGCACCGGCAGGCGCCAGGTCAGTGCCACGTGCATCAGGCCCTGGGCGCAGCCGTCGGCCACCTGCTCGAAGTGGCGGGTTTCGCCGCGCACGACGCAGCCCAGCGCCAGGATGGCCGCGTAGCGTCCCGCCGCGGCGAGATGCGCGGCGACCTGCGGGATCTCCCACGCACCGGGTACGCGCACGAGGTCGACGGCCGCATCGTCCACGCCGTGGCCGCGCAATGCCGCCTGCGCGCCGTCGACCAGCGCATCGACGATGCGCGGGTTCCAGCGGCTGGCGATGATCGCGTAGCGCGCGTCGGCGAGGGGACGCAGTTCTCCGGCAAGCAGCGGCATGGGCGGAACGCAGGGTCTGCGCGGGCGGGAGTGGGAGTGTATAGGGTGCGCGACGGCGACGGCAGGCGACGGCTCGGCTTCACGCGCGGGGTGGCGTGGCGTCCTCGTGGCCGGCCACTTCCAGACCGAATCCCGCCAGGCCGACCAGCCGGCGCGGGGTGCCGAGGACGCGCAGGCGGCGCACGCCAAGGTCGGCCAGGATCTGCGCGCCGAGGCCGAGCTGGCGCCACAGGCGCGGCCCATCGGGTTCCGCCGCGGGACCGCCGCGCAGGCGCGCCAGCAGCGCCTCGCCCCCTTCCTCTCCCGCCAGCACCACCACCACGCCGCTGTCCTCGGCGGCAATGCGCCGGAGCGCGGCCGTGACGGTCAGGCCGAGGTCCTCGCGCACCAGGTGGAGCACGTCGGAAAGCGTGTTGCGCACGTGCACGCGGGTCAGCACGGCGGCAGCCGGGTCGATTTCGCCATGCACCAGCGCGAAGTGCAGCGCGCGCGTCAGGAGATCGCGGTAGGCCACCAGGCGCAGGCGGCCGAACTCGGTGTCCACGTCCGTCTCGTGCACGCGCTCGACCGTGGTCTCGGTTTCGAGGCGGTAGCGGATCAGGTCGGCAATGGTGCCGATGCGCAGGCCGTGGCGGGCGGCGAAGTCTTCCAGTTCGGGGCGCCGCGCCATCGATCCATCCGGGCTCAGCACCTCGACCAGCACGCCGGCCGGTTCCAGTCCTGCAAGGGCAGCAAGGTCGCAGGCGGCTTCGGTGTGGCCGGCGCGCACCAGCACGCCCCCCGGCTGCGCCGCCAGCGGGAACACGTGGCCCGGCTGCACGATGTCTTCCGGCCGGGCGCCCCGCCGCACCGCGGTCAGGATGGTGTGCGCGCGGGCGTAGGCGGAGATGCCGGTGGTGACGCCTTCGGCCGCCTCGATCGAGGCGGTGAAGTTGGTGTGGTGGGCCGAGGTGTTGGTGTCGACCATGGGTTTGAGGCCCAGCTGGCGGCAGCGCGCGTGGGTCAGCGACAGGCAGACGAGGCCGCGCCCCTCGCGCGCCATGAAGTTGATGTCCTCGGGTCTTACCTTCTCCGCGGCCATGATCAGGTCGCCTTCGTTCTCGCGGTCCTCGTCGTCGACGATCACGACCATGCGCCCGGCGCGCAGGTCGGCAAGGAGTTCGGGTACGGACGCAAAGGCCATGGCGGTCGGCGGCGGGATCAGGAAAGGGGAGGCAAGGCGGCCGCGCTGGCCAGCCGCTCGACATAGCGCGCCACCAGGTCGACTTCGAGGTTGACCGGATCGCCGGCGCGTCGCGCACCGAAGGTGGTGGCGGAGAGCGTGTGCGGGATCAGGGTGACGCCGAAGGCGTCGTCGCCGACGGTGTTCACCGTGAGGCTGGTGCCATCGATGCAGATCGAGCCCTTCGCAGCAATGTAGCGCATCAGCTCCGCCGGCGCGGCGAAGGTCCAGCGCTGAGCGGCGCCGTCGTCGACGATCGAGCGCACGCTGCCGGTGCCGTCCACGTGGCCGCTGACGAGGTGGCCGCCGAGGCGGTCGGCAAGGCGCAGCGACTTCTCCAGGTTGAGCGCGGCGCCGACGGGCAACGTGCCGAGCGTGGTACGCGCCAGCGTCTCGGCCGAGGCATCGGCGCCGAAGCGCTGGCCGCCGGGGGCAAGTGCGGTGAGGCACACGCCGGCCACCGCGATGCTGTCGCCTTCCCGCACGTCGCCGAGGTCGAGACCGCCCGCATCGATCTCGAGGCGCGCGCCATTGCCCTGCGGCGTGCGTGCCACGAGCCGGCCGACTGCCTGCACGATGCCGGTGAACATGTCAGGCCGCTCCGCCGGCTTCGGGCCGCAGCAGCAGGCGCAGGTCATCGCCCACCGCGCGGCGGTCGCGGGTGCGCAGGCGCCAGCGGGCCGCGAGGTCGGTCAGCGGCGGCAGGTTCAGCAACGGCCGTCCCGCATCGCCCAGCAGGCACGGCGCGAGGTAGAGCAGCAGTTCGTCGACCAGCCCCGCCGCCAGCAGCGCGCCGGAGAGGATCGGGCCGGCTTCGACCTGCACCTCGTTGATGCCGCGCGCGGCCAGCAGCGCCAGCACGGCTTCGGCATCGACGCCGCTGGGGCTGGCGTCGAGGGCCACGCATTCGACCCGCTCGAAGCGGCTGTCCGGCGCGGCGCCCCGTGCGTGCAGCAACAGCGTCGGCGCCGCGCCATCGAGCACGCGTGCCGACTCCGGCGTGCGCAGGCGGCGATCGAGGACCACGCGCAGCGGGGCTGGAACGTCCCGGCGAGGCACTGCTTCCGCGTCGGTATCCGGCCGCCGCAGCGTCAGCGAGGGATCGTCGGCCAGCACGGTGCCGATGCCGGTCAGGAGCGCGCCGCTGCGGGCGCGCCATTGCTGCACGTCGGCGCGCGCGGCGGCGCCGGTGATC
>JAEZQS010000221.1 GCA_023412995.1 Pseudomonadota bacterium | reverse complement strand
TCGCCGCCCCGTGCGGGGGCGGCGGCCCGCCTGCGCTAGACTCGCTGCAATGAACGACCTGCAAGGGCCCCGCACGACCGGGGCCGCGAAGGCGCCGGCCTGGCTCGAGGCGCTCGGCGCCCTGTTGCGGCCGTGGATCCGCATCCACCAGACGCCGGCCGACGTGCATGCGCTGCTGCCGCCGGACGAGCGGCCGACGGTCTACGTGATCGAGCGCTACGGCCTGTCGGACACGCTGATCCTCGAGCAGGCCTGCCGCGAGGCGGGCCTGCCCTCGCCCTATGCTGCCGCCGACCGCCTGCCAATCCGGCGTCGCCGCGCGGTAGTCGCGCTGTCGCGCCGGCCGCGCCTGTTCGCGCGCCGGCCGCACCCGAGCCGCTCGGAGACGCTGTCGCGCCTGGCCGACGTGGTGCGCGCCGATCCGCAGCAGGACATCCGCCTGGTGCCGGTGTCGATCTTCGTCGGCCGTGCACCGGACCGCGAATCGGGCTGGTTCAGCGTGCTCTTCTCCGAAGACTGGATGGTGGTCGGCCGCTTCCGCCGCCTGCTGGCGCTGGCGTTGAACGGGCGCGACACCCACGTGCAGTTTGCCGCGCCGGTCTCGCTGCGCGAGGCCATCGCCGACCAGGAGGAAGCCGAACGCGGCGTGCGCAAGCTGCAGCGGATCCTGCGCGCGCATTTCCAGCGCATCCGCGCCACCGTCATCGGCCCCGACCTTTCGCATCGCCGCACGGTGGTGGACGCGCTGCTGAATGCCGAGCCCGTGCGCGCCGCGATCGCCGCCACCGTGGCGCGCGAGAACACCACCGAGGCGCAGGCGCGCGCGCGTGCGCGCGGCTACGCGATGGAGATCGCGGCCGACTATTCGCACCCGGTGGTGCGCTCGCTGTCGTTCATGCTGAAGGGCTTCTGGAACCGCCTCTACGACGGCATCGAGGTGCACCACTTCGATACCCTGCGCCGCGTCGCGCCGGGCCACGAGGTCATCTACGTGCCCTGCCACCGCAGCCACGTCGACTACCTGCTGCTGTCCTACCAGCTGCTGCAGAACGGCATCGCCATCCCGCACATCGGCGCCGGCGTGAACCTCAACCTGCCGGTGATCGGGCCGATCCTGCGCCGCGGCAGCGCGTTCTTCCTGCGCCGCACGTTCAAGGGCGACGCGCTGTATTCGACCGTGTTCCGCGAATACATCAGCCAGCTGTTCGCGCGCGGGGTGTCGCTCGAGTATTTCATCGAGGGGGGGCGCTCGCGCACCGGGCGGCTGCTGCAGCCGCGCGGCGGCATGCTGTCGATGACGCTACGCAGCTTCCTGCGCGAATCGCGCCGGCCGGTGGTGTTCCAGCCGGTCTACATCGGCTACGAGAAGATCATGGAGGGCGACGCCTACATCGGCGAGCTTTCCGGCAAGCCCAAGCAGAAGGAATCGGTGTTCGGCCTGCTGCGTTCGCTCGGCGCGCTGCGCCAGCACTACGGCCGCGTCGCCCTCAATTTCGGCGAGCCGATCCTGCTCGAACCGCTGCTCGACGAGGTGGCGCCGGAGTGGCGCGAGGCGACGGCCGACCCCGACGCCAAGCCCGAATGGCTCAATCCGGCGGTCGACACGCTCGCCACGCGCATCCAGCAGAACATCAACCGCGCCGCGCACGTCAATCCGGTCAACCTGCTGGCGGTGGTGCTGCTGGCCACGCCCAAGCACGCGATGGGCGAGGCCGACCTGCTGGCGCAACTGGAGCTGTGCAAGGCGCTGCTGCAGGCGCTGCCCTACTCCGACCGCGTGACGATCACTCCGCTCGATCCGCCCGCGATCGTCGCCTACGGCGAGAAGATGCAGTGGATCCGCCGCACGGCGCATCCGCTGGGCGACGTGCTCGGCGTCGACGAGCGCCAGGGCGTGCTGCTCAGCTATTTCCGCAACAACGTCTCGCACCTGTTCACGGCCGCGGCGTGGATCGGCTGCTGCTTCCTCAACAACCGTCGCCTCGCGCGCGCATCCGTGCTGCGCCTGGGACGCATCGTGTATCCCTTCGTGCAGGCCGAGCTGTTCCTGCCGTGGACGGAGGACGCGTTCGACCAGCGCCTGCAGGCGACACTCGATTTCTTCCTCGACCGTGGCCTGCTCGAAGCCGACGCCGACGGGCGCATCCTCGGCCGCGGCCCCGGCCAGGGCAACGCGGCGTTCCGCCTGCGCACCCTGGCGCGCAACCTGCTGCCGGCGATCGAGCGCTACTACATCGGCGTCGCCCTGCTGGTGAAGAACGGCCCCCACGCGCTGTCGGCCGGCGAACTGGAGAACCTGTGCTGGCTGACCGCGCAGCGCCTGTCGCTGCTGCACGAACTCAACGCGCCCGAGTTCTTCGACCGCAGCCTGTTCCGCGGCTTCATCCAGACGTTGCGCGAACGGCGCGTGGTATGGGGCGACGGCCAGGGCAAGCTCGACTTCAATCCGGAGCTCGAAGTCGTGGCCAAGGACGCGCGCGTGATCCTCAGCCGCGAGATCCGCCACGGCATCCTCAAGCTCACGCCCGAAAAGAAGGCCGAGCTCGCGGCCGATCCCACCCTCCCGGCGGAAGGCGCGTGAGGGCGTAGCAGCCAGCCGTCGCGCGGGCGTGTCGCTGGAGCAGGGATTTCCTACAGCGGGGGGCGCCGGGTCGCTACTGTGCCGGCGCGCGGCAGGCGGGACACTGGCGATGGCTGGCTGGGGGCGGGGCGGCGCGGACGCGGTCCGCGCGGCGCGCCGGAGGGAGCCGCCATGACCACCCGAATCGTCCTGGTTCTCGGCACGCTGATGCTGGGATTGTTGCTGCACGTGCGTGCCGGCGCCGCCGCCGCGGCCCCGGAAACCGCCGCGCGGCTCGATGCGCTCGCGGCGCCGCGGGCCGGGTGGCCGGCGCTGTTCGATGCCGCGTACGCCCGCTACCCCGGAGTGCCGCGCGGGCTGCTCGAGTCGATCGCATGGGTGCAGAGCCGCTGGGTCATGCTCGACGGCGGCTCCCTCGACGGCGGCAGCGCCGAGCGCGAATCGCCGCCGGCGTTCGGACCCATGGGGCTCTACGGCGGCGACGGATTCCAGGACCAGCTGGGCGATGCCGCCGCCTTGCTCGGCGTGCCGCGCTCGCAGGTGGCGGGCGAGGTGCGCTGGAACATCCTCGGTGCCGCGGCGTTGCTGGCGGACCACGGCCGGCGCCTGCCGCCCGATGCCAGCGAAGCGCAATGGCTGGCTGCGTACGCGGGCTTCCCGGCCGGCGACGAGGTGGCCCTCCGGTTCGCGCGCGAATGCTTCGCCTACGACGTGCTGCTGGCACTCGATCGCGGTGTCGATGACGGCGGCGTGCGCATCGTGCCGCGCGCGATCGAATGGGAACGCCAGTTCGATCCCGAGGCCCTCGTTCGCCAACGAGCACCCTTCGTCCGCCTCGACCCCACCCGCGGCACGCTCGAGGCCGGCGGCTACGCGATCGATCCCCTCGACGAACGGCTGCACGCGCCTTCGCACGCCATCGACCCGATCCCGGCGAGCAGCGACTATGCACCGGCGCTGTGGGTCGCCTCGCCCTACTACCATTCGCGCGGCACCGCCGCCAGCGCGGTCGCCATCCATACCATGCAGGGTTCGTACGCCGGCACCATCGCCTGGTTCCAGGACAATCCCTCCTCGGTGAGCGCGCATTACCTGGTGCGCAGCGCCGATGGCCAGCTCACGCAGATGGTGCGCGATGCGCAGGCCGCGCACCACGTCGGCAGCCAGAACAGCTACACCCTCGGCATCGAGCACGAAGGCTACGTGGACAACCCCGCCTGGTACTCGACGGCGATGTACAACGCGTCCGCCGCGCTCGTCCGCAACTTCTGCAGCCGCTACGCGATTGCCTGCGCCAGCGCGTGGAACGGCGCCGCGAGCGCCGGCGTCACCCTGCTGCCGTCGTCGGTGCGCATCAAGGGCCACCAGCACTATCCCGACACGACCCACACCGATCCGGGCCGCTACTGGGACTGGCCGCGCTACTACGCCCTGCTGAATCCCGCTGGCGGTGGTGGCACGGGCACTTCGGCGACGCTCGACGGCTTCGAATCGGGCGAAGGCCACTTCGCCACGGCGCCGGCCTACTCGGGCAGCACCACCGGCATCAGCACGGCGTCCACGGCCGAGCGCGACTGCAGCATGGCGAGCGTCGGGCGCTGCGCCGAGCACTTGCGCCTGGTGGATGATCCCGCCAGCAGCCAGGCCTGGTCGGTGCGCTTCCTCTCGGGCAGCGGTTCGCCGTCCGCCAACGTGGCGATCGCGCGCAACGGGCGCGTCGGCTTCTGGATCCACGTCGCCGGCAGCGGCTTCAGCGCGGGCATCGGCATCGACGACAGCGACGGCACCGAGCGCTCCACGATGCGCGCGGTGCCGGCCAACACGTGGACCTGGCTCGAGTGGAACCTCGCCGATGCCGCGCAGTGGAACCCGTGGGTCGGCGGCAACGGCGCGATCGGCGCCTCGAGCGTGACGGTGGACGCGATCTGGCTGCAGCATGCGCCGACGACCTGGACCGTCAACCTGCACCTGGACGAGGTGTCGTGGCGGGCGAACTGACCCTGCGCGCCGCTCAGGCGTCGAGGTCCGGAATCAGCTTGTCCTCGAGCCAGGCGATCATGTCCTTCAGCCGGAGCTTGCGCTTCTTCAGCCGGGTGAGCTCGAGTTCGTCGCAACCAGGACCAGGCACGAGTCGCGCGATGGCTTCGTCGAGGTCGCGGTGCTCGAGGCGAAGCTCGGCAAGGCGGCGGGCAAGGCTGGCGGGATCGTCGGACATGGCGCGCGGCCAGTGTAGCGC
>JAEZQS010000218.1 GCA_023412995.1 Pseudomonadota bacterium | reverse complement strand
CGCCTCGCCGGCCAAGCGCGCGACTTCCGCGAAGGCCGCCGGGGTATTGAGGTCGTCTAGCAGCGCGGCCTCGACCGCCTCGGGCAGGACGGGCGGTCCGGCATCGACGTCCTCCAGGTCGCGCAGCACGCCGTACCAGCCATCCAGCGTCGCGCGCGCCTGCGCCAGCGCGGTGTCGGACCAGTCCAGCGGCTGGCGGTAATGCGCGCGCAGCAGCAGGAAGCGCAGCACCTCGGGTGGATGCTGGCGCAGCAGCTCGTGCAGCACCACGACATTGCCGAGCGACTTGGACATCTTGCGCCCATCGAACGTCAGCATGCCGTTGTGCAGCCAGTAACGGGCGAATTCGCGCCCGCCATGCGCGCAGGTGCTCTGCGCGATCTCGTTCTCGTGGTGCGGAAACATCAGGTCGTTGCCGCCGGCATGGATGTCGATGGTTTCACCCAGGTGCACCGCGGCCATGGCCGAGCACTCGATGTGCCAGCCGGGCCGGCCACGGCCCCATGGGCTGTCCCAGCCGGGCAGGTCGTCGGGGGAGGGTTTCCACAGCACGAAGTCGGCCGGGTTCTTCTTGTACGGCGCCACTTCCACCCGCGCGCCCGCCAGCATGTCCTCGGGCGAGCGGCCGGACAGCCGGCCGTAGCCGGGATCGCTGGCGACGTCGAACAGCACGTGGCCTTCGGCCGCGTAGGCGTGGCCATTCGCCACCAGCCGCTGGCACATCCCGATGATGGGACCGATGTGCGCGGTCGCCGCGGGAGCGACATCGGGTGCGTCGGCACCGAGCAGCGCCATGTCCTCGGCATAGGCGGCGGCGTAGCGCGTGGTGATCGCCTCGATCGGCAGCCCGGCCGCGCGCGCGGCCGCGTTGATCTTGTCGTCGACGTCGGTGATGTTGCGCGCGTACACCACGCCCTGGAAGCGCCGCCGCAGCAGCCGCGCGAGCAACCCGAAAACGACGGGCGGGCGCGCATTGCCGATGTGGACGTAGTTGTAGACCGTCGGCCCGCACACGTACATCGTGACCCGCTGCGGGTCGGCCGGCACGAACTCCTCGAGGCGGCGGGTCAGGCTGTTGTGGAGTCGAAGCGGCATGGCGGCTCTCCGGTAACCCGCAATGATAGCAACTGGCGCGCTGCCGCCTTCGTGCGCTCCGGTCCGCATGAACCGCAGCAGGGGCTTAGCACGGGTTCAGCCGCCGACTGCTTTACTTTGGCCCGGAATTCGCAGGGCTCGTGGACGAGAGCCGGCACCTCGACCGGCGCAGCGAACACCGCTTGTCGGAGAACTTGATGAAGGCATTGGCACCGGTCGCGTGCGTGCTGCTCCTGGCAGGAACCCGGGCAGTCGCGCAGGACCGCTACGACGGCGCAGCGGAAAACGTGAAGGTCGCGTGGGCGGACGTGCTGCGCGTCGATCCCATCTACGACGTCGTGCAGACCAGCACGCCACGCGAGGTGTGCGACGACGTTCCCGTCGAACGCCGCGAGGGCGGCAACCAGGCGGCCGGCACGGTGATCGGCGCCATCGTGGGTGGGGTCCTCGGCAGCACGGTCGGCAAGGGCGATGGCCGCAAGGCGGCAACCGTCGCCGGTGCCGTGGCGGGCGGCGCCATCGGCAACCGCGTCGGGCGCGAAGGCGAGCATTACGGCCCGCGGATCGAACAGCGCTGCCGCGTCGTGCAGGACTTTGCCGACGAACGGCGACTGGTCGGCTACGACGTGCAGTACCGTTATCGCGGCGACGTCTTCATGTCCCGCCTGGACTACGACCCGGGCGACCGGCTGCGCGTTCGCGTCAGCATCGTGCCCGCGGAATAGGCTGCTCCCCTGCGGCGTCGCGCGGCCGCGGGCCTTCTTGCGCAGCCTCGGCACCACTGGTCACCGGTGCGGCCCGCGTTCGGGCGCGGCCAGGCGCATGGGCGGCGGACCCGAGTTGGGGTAGGCTCGGACCGGGGCGCGGCGGAGGCCGCGCCATTGCGCAAAAGGATCTTCGATGACCAGGCTGCCGCGCTTTGACCGTTCCGATCGCGTGCTGGTGTTCGCGCCGCACCCGGACGACGAGACGCTGGCAGCCGGCATCCTGCTGCAGGGTGCGCGCGCGGCGGGTGCGGCGGTGCGGGTGGTGTTTGCCACCGACGGCGAAAACAATCCGTGGCCGCAGCGCTGGCTCGAACGGCGCTGGCGCATCGGCCCCGCGGAGCGCGCGCGCTGGGCACTGCGCCGCCGGGGCGAGGCAGGCGAGGCGCTGGCGCTGCTGGGTGTCGATGCGGCGCGCGAAGCCGAGTTCCTCGGCTGGCCGGACCAGGGTGTCACCCAGGTGCTGATGCAGGACGGCGAAGGCGTCGCGCGCATTGCCGGCATCCTCGATGCCTTCGCGCCAACCCATGTCGTGCTGCCTACCCTTGCCGACAGGCATCCCGACCACAGCGCCCTGCGCGTGCTGCTGGAACTGGCCATGGCCGTCGCCGGCAGCACCGCCGCGACGCTTGGTTACCTCGTGCATGGCGCGCGCGGCGACGCAGCCGCGGATCCCGCGGAGGCCAGCCAGTCGCTGCGCAAGCTGCAGGCCATGGAAGCGCATGCGAGCCAGATGGCGCTCAGCCGCGGCCGCCTGCGCGCGCTTGCAGCGCGTGCCGAAGCGTTCGAGCCGGGCGATCGCCTGGCGCGGGCGCCTGCCGCCGATGGCGACGGCAGGCG